>JANNFJ010000171.1:0-13443 GCA_031379725.1 Calothrix sp. OTE_75_metabat_31 | reverse complement strand
ATACTGCGTAGGTTTTGGATTTTTTGCGGTGATGCTAGGTATGTAGAGACGCGATATATCGCGTCTCTACAAGATTTTTTGTTTATCGAATTGTCTTATCCAAGCAGTATTGACTCTAATCCTCCTAAAATATAACTTAAGTATTAATAAAAATATTAAGTAGGTGGGTTTTGGAGATTTTACATGACGTTACAAATTTAGGATAAATTATTTAATAAAGGATTAAGTAACTTTTTTTAGCTATTGCTTTAAATACAGTTAAAAAGTTTAAAATATCACTATATGTCTATACTACTGAAGAAAACATATTGGGCGCTGTACGCTGGAATTTAAAAAGATTGATGGATGAGCGCGATATTAAAGTTAAACTTCCCCCTTGTTGAACAAAAAGCGATCGCACGCATTCTCTCCTTTCTCGATAACAAAACAATCTCGGAAAACGATGAGAGCAACAATCTGCGTAATTTACTATGAGATGCTAGCTACAATTGGCACTTTTTGTACTTAGCCAAGCCGGAAAAATCGGATCGAACTTCCAAACCCGTATCCACAGCGCGAACAACTACCCGATAATAGAAGAAGCGCTTTATAGTTCTTAACTATTACGAATTAGTAAAAAAATGGCACGCGATTTACGGGGATTTATCAAGATATTGGAAGAAAGGGGACAATTACGGCGAATTAGTGCGCTTGTAGACCCCGATTTAGAGATTGCTGAGATTTGCAACCGGATGCTACAAAAAGGTGGTCCCGGCTTGTTGTTTGAAAACGTCAAAGGTGCGTCGTTCCCTGTCGCAGTCAATTTAATGGGAACTGTGGAACGCATTTGCTGGGCGATGAATATGGAACATCCCCTGGAATTAGAAGACTTGGGGAGGAAATTGGCAATGCTGCAACAGCCCAAACCACCCAAGAAAATTTCCCAAGCTATAGACTTTGGGAAGGTGCTATTTGATGTCATCAAGGCAAAACCCGGACGCGATTTTTTCCCTGCATGTCAGCAAGTTGTCCTCCAAGGCAACGACTTAGATTTAAATACGTTACCTTTACTACGTCCGTATCCCGGTGATGCAGGTAAAATTATTACCTTGGGATTAGTCATTACAAGGGATTGTGAGACAGGTGTGCCCAATGTTGGGGTGTATCGCTTGCAACTGCAATCAAAAAATACTATGACTGTGCATTGGTTGTCGGTGCGGGGTGGGGCTAGACATTTACGCAAAGCAGCTGAACGCGGGAAAAAATTAGAAGTTGCGATCGCACTCGGTGTAGACCCCCTCATCATCATGGCAGCGGCAACACCCATACCTGTAGATTTGTCCGAGTGGCTGTTTGCGGGACTTTACGGAGGTTCGGGTGTCAGCTTGGCAAAATGTAAAACCGTCGATTTGGAAGTACCCGCCGACTCGGAATTCGTTTTAGAAGGAACAATTACACCAGGGGAAGTATTACCCGATGGTCCCTTTGGCGACCACATGGGCTATTACGGCGGCGTGGAAGATTCGCCCTTAGTGCGGTTTGAATGCATGACGCACCGCAAAGATCCGGTATATTTGACCACATTTAGCGGACGACCGCCCAAAGAAGAAGCGATGATGGCGATCGCACTCAACCGCATATATACGCCAATTTTGCGGCAACAAGTCAGCGAGATAGTCGATTTCTTCCTACCAATGGAAGCGCTAAGTTACAAAGCGGCGATTATCTCCATAGATAAAGCATACCCCGGACAAGCGCGACGGGCAGCTTTAGCGTTTTGGAGTGCGCTACCCCAGTTTACCTATACCAAGTTTGTGATTGTGGTGGATAAGGATATTAATATCCGCGACCCACGTCAGGTAGTATGGGCAATAAGTTCCAAGGTTGACCCCACAAGGGACGTGTTTATTTTGCCGAATACCCCGTTTGATACGTTGGATTTTGCCAGCGAGAAATTGGGTTTAGGGGGAAGGATGGGTATTGATGCGACGACGAAGATACCACCGGAGACGGAACATGCATGGGGTGAACCGTTGGAATCAGACCCGGATGTCGCTGCGATGGTGGAGAGGAAATGGGCTGAATATGGTTTGGGAGATTTAGAATTGGGAGAAGTTGACCCCAATTTGTTTGGGTATGATATGAGATAATCCCTCTCCATTTTAGCTGTCCTAAAACCTCCCTTCCCTGCTGGGGGGAGGGAAAAATATAAAAGTTAGGTATGGGAGTAAATAGGTACGCAGAAAAATATATAACTATATCATTGCGAACGGAGCGAAGCGAAGCAATCGCAAAGGTTTCAAGCTTTTTATATTTCGTTACATAGCTAGGTTTATTTGCCTAATCACTTAATTCATAACTCAAAAACTATATTTGTTACACGTAAAGGAAATTTAACTAGTCGATAATTGTACTAAATTTATGTTCGAGTTTGGAAAAATTATAAAAAATAGGGTAAATTTTTTATATAAACTGTACTGTTGTTTATACTGGCTGAAGTAAGCTTTGTTAATCAATTAGTCAACTACTAAAGGGTACTTTGTTGTTAGACGAAAGTCGTATTGGACTAGCGGAGCTTATTGAGCAGGTAAAGCGAGAACTTCTCAATAACTATCCAAGTGACAAAAAGGACATTCCATTTCTCAGTGTGGATTCTGTAGAGTTAGAGTTACAGGTAACAGTGAAAAAAGAAGGAAAAGGTGGAATAAAAATCAACGTCCTACAATTGGGTGGTGGGGAATTAAGTGGTGGGGCCAGCAGGGATGATGTACAGAAAGTTAAAGTTACTCTTTCTCCCCTTCTAAAAAAAGAACAACTGCTAGGAATATATAAAAATCTTTATCCAGAGCGATGGCAGGAATTTTTAAAAATTAATACAGAAGCCATGACAAAAGGAAATGATGATAATTTAGGTAATGAGTACTAAGTTACTATAAATTTAAGGTAGCAGGTAGGTGAAGCTATTAAGGTTACGTCTTTCTCCAATAAATGAACTTCGCTTTCAAATATCAGCATCAGGTGCAGGTGAAGCTGAGGCTGAGTCAATATTGCCTTTTTTTGATAATGATATTAACCGACTCAATACCTTAATAAAGGTACTTAATGCCAACAATTTCTGCTTAAAGCATTATGACAAAGAAGAATTGGATTGGATGATAAGGATTGCTTTTCTTAAAGAAGATAAAAGTCATTTTCATCCAGACTTACTTGTAAATATTGGAAAAAAAGTTTTCCAAGCTCTGTTCCCTGCTGATACAGAAGTCGGTAAGATACTAGAACGGGCGATTACACTAGCTGAAGATAACCGTACCCAACTACACATGCAGTTAGAGTTTTATGCAAATCCTGAACACCTCTCTCCACTTGCTTATTATCCTTGGGAGCTAGTACATAATGGTCAAAAATTTTTAGCAAGCGATCGCGTTACTTTTTCCCGTTATATTGCTTACGGTAGTATGCAACCAAAAATACTACCTGTTAATAAAATTAATGTACTCTTAATATCCTCGGCAGCTTTCGATATAGAGAATGGCTTAGGAGAATTCACAAGTAAAGAACAACAAGCGATAGGTAAAGGTATACGTAAAGCTAAACAGTCAGTTTCTCTAACTAAACTTAAGATTGCCACTTTCAACGAATTACGAGCTTATCTAACTGAGAACCAAGGCAATAAAGCCCCTCATGTGATCCATTTCGATGGGCATGGTGAATATGGAAAGCGTTGTATAAATTGTGAGAGAATTAATCCAGGCATTAAATTATGTGAATGCAAATGGTGTGCTTCCGCTCTATCTAGTCCCGAAGGATATTTACTTTTTGAAGGAAATGAGGGTAAAGTCGATTATGTTAGCGCTAGTAAGTTAGGCGATTTAATACAGCAAACTAGTTTAGCTCATCAAAGGCAGCAAAATATATTACTGCTAGTACTGAGTGCTTGCAAATCTGGGGTGGCTTTGGCTGGTGATTCAAATTTTAATGGTATTGCCCAAAACTTGATTAGTCGGCATATACCGGCAGTGGTAGCTATGCAATATTTGATTAGCATAGATGCTGCAACTACTTTTTCAGAACAATTTTATCGCTCGTTAGGACAAAAGAATCCTCTCACAAGTGCAGTAAGTAATGGTCGTGAGGCAATGGGTTTTGAAAGTAATCAATGGTATCGTCCAGTCCTCTACCTACGCTGGAAAGACAATGAAGGTGGACAGATTTTTACTTTACCTTCAACGTCAGTTGAACGTGAGATTGGGCAAGTAATCCAAGAAGTATCTCACCGTTTAGATTCTACATTGCCTGAACGATATTTACTCGATATTTCAAGGGAAAATGCTCGAAAAAGGAGTGAATATCGTAAACAAGCAGAAAGCTGGCTAATGGATAAAAGTTTTAGGCTGGATTTAGCCTCAAGCGTTGCTAAAAAGACTTTAAAGATTAAATCTTTGGGTATTTATCCAAGTCGTTTAGCGCAGAGAGAAGCTCAAGAACATTTTAAATGGAATCTCTATAACTGTTTGAATTGCCTTTTAAGAGCATTTCAGAATGGTACAGGTGAAAATATAGATACTTTTATTCAAAATGATTTAAGCCAACACCCTTTAGAAATCTATGTGACAGGACTTAGTTTATTTAAAGCAGAAGTTGAACATAGACTAAGTGATAATAGAGAGGTTATTCAGACAATATATAGATACACTGACATATTAATTGACCAGATATCTAAATATATATAGAATAGTTATTTATAATTTATACTAATAACAAATTTATCATCATAGCGGTTATTTTCTAGTAGGATTGCTCCTGCAATAACCAGGTCGTCCATCTTTCAAAACTCGTCTAACCCAGTGCATTCCTGGTCCGCATGAATTTGATTGTTGACTTAAAGATGCATTCGAGTATATTTTTCCCTGAATTATATTTTTTTCTACATTATAACTACGTCCAGGAGAAAATGGTTCAGGTTCAAATTCCCTTTGATTCACTTCATTCTTATAAGCTTGGAGAATTGTAATTGCCTGGAGCAAATAATTAATACTACTTTTCACTTGTGAGGACTGGTATTTAGACAAACTTATATGAATATTTCTCAAGTCGGCTATTAACAGTTCTATATCATCTTTTGGTGAGTACATACTTTTTCATAAAATATAAAATGTACTTACTAAACAGTGCTAACTAATGAATTAGTTATAATTGACTAGAAATCAAAGTCTAGTAACTTTTCATACTATTATTCGTACTTATGTACGTCACTACCGCTAACTAGGACAGTGATTTGGAAATATTTTCTGGTAAAAAAATCTTACTTAAATCCGAATGCAGCTAAGTCTGTTGAGTAAGTATTAAATAATACAGAAAAATAATTATTGCTTTATAAAATCGTTATTTAAGTATATTTCACCTAAAATGCATTGAATGATTGAGATACGTATTTCTTCTGAGTCCTAATTGGTTGTAATAGTGTAATTAGTTCAAAATACTTTGGAAAGTGTTATGTGAATGTCTTGCCATTAGTTTGAAATATTAACGAATCTTGAAGCTCAGTGTTCTGAGCTTTAAGATGAGACAAAATAACGACAAGTATCTCACCCTTCTTGAAAAAATCCGTTGGGGTACAAAGCCAAAATGCCCTTACTGCGAATCAATAAATGCTACAGCGTATAAAAAAGAAAGGAGATATCACTGTAACAGTTGCTATACTTCATACAGTGTTACTGTTGGTACGCTATTTCATAAAACCCATGTCAGTTTGGAAAAATGGTTTTTGGCAATTAACCTTGTCTTGAATTCGCTTGAAGATATTAGTGTTCGTAAGCTGGCTAAAGAAGTAGGAGTCAACAAAAATACTGCTTGCTATATGATTGAACGCATCCGTAAAGCAACCTTTGAGGAAAAGGAATTCATGCAGAGGGTTCTAAGTTCAAATTTGCAAGGGGAAGAGATTTAGAAAAGAATGCGTCTCCATACCTTACATATTTCCAAACTCTTACTCCCCCTCCCCGCAAGCGGGGTAGGGGGTTGGGGGTGGGGTTCCATAAAGCGCTACTATAGACCTATAGCACTACTAAGGTTCTTTTATGCCTTCACCCTTCCTGGGAATGAACCCATACTTAGAAAACCCTGCTTTATGGTCAGAAGTACATAGTTTATTGATAGCTGCGATCGCAAACTCTTTAAATCCGATATTGCGTCCTCAATACCGAGTCGCTATTGAGCAAAGAGTATACCAAAATAGCGCTGCTGATTCGATATTAGTCGGCATTCCCGATGTAGCAGTCCAAGCTTCTCAAAAAACAACTACAGAAACAGGAAATATTGCTGTTGCCGCACCCCCAATTACATCTACATCTGTGACAATTCCAATGCCTGAAACTATTCGAGAAAGCTATTTGGAAGTGCGAGATGTCGCAACTCGTGAAGTTGTAACTGTAATTGAAGTTTTATCTCCTAAAAATAAACGTCCGGGTGAAGGACGAAAAGCATACGATAAAAAACGTCTGCGAGTGTTAGGAAGTTCAACACACTTAGTCGAAATTGATTTGCTGCACGATGGCAAACCCATGTTGATTTTACAAAACGATATTCCTAGTAACTACCGAATTTTGGTAAGTCGCAGTGAATATCGTCCCAAAGCTGATTTATATGCGTTTAATTTACAAAATTCTATCCCGGCTTTTTCTCTACCTTTGCGTGAGGATGATAGGAAACCAATTATTGATTTAGAAACTTTATTAAATGAATTATACGACCGTGCTAGTTACGATTTAATTATAGATTATCGGCAAGAACCTATTCCTGCACTGTCAGAAGAAAATGCTGCTTGGGTAGATACGTTATTGCGTGAGAAGGGATTGCGATGAATAAGTAGCGTTATAGCGTTACTCAAGCCACTGAGGTACAGTCATTTTACACCAAGACAAGGGCGCAATGCCTTGCGCCCCTACAACATATGTACCTTACAATTCAAATTACGATGTTGCGGAATTGAAGTATGAAATTAAAAATTGGCTATATTCAAACTCTTACTCTTTGCGCCTCTGCGTCTGTGCGCGAGATACAGCGCTTCCGGCTATTATGCAATACAGTTTTCTCTTTGCCCTTCTCCCATCATCGCTTTCAGCTTTTCGGGTGTACCTCATAGCTGCCAGAAATGCTGTAAAATCATACCATAATTAACACCTAAGCTAACAGCAACGCCCAAATTATTCACGTTTTATTTCCCCAGGTATCAGTTACCATAAACTTATAGCATTCTCAACTACTGCCATGCCTTCACCGTTTCCAGGAATGAATCCATATCTAGAAAATCCTGATTTTTGGTCGGGGGTGCATGGACGTTTAATAGTAGCTATTGCTAATTTTCTATCTCCCCAGCTGCGTCCAAAGTATTTTGTGGCAATTGAAGAACGAATTTATGAAACTATCGCAGATGAAAGACTTTTAGTCGGTATTCCCGATGTCGTTGTCCAACGTTCGCAAATTGACACAATACCGACATCGAATATTGCTGTGGCAACACCTACCAAGCAACCAAAAACAGTTACAGTTCCCATTTCGGAGATGGTTAAAGAAAGATATTTAGAAGTGCGTAAGGTCGCTACTGAAGAAGCTGTAACAGTATTAGAACTTTTATCACCTAAGAATAAATGCACTGGGGAAGGACAGAATGCATATGAAACAAAACGCAACCGAGTTTTAAAGAGTGCCACCCATTTAATCGAAATTGATTTATTACGTACTGGGGAAGCAATGCCGATTTTAGGAAATACGATTCAAAGCGATTATCGAATTTTAGTTAGTCGCAGCGAACGTCGTCCTCAAGCTAATTTATATGACTTTAATTTAAAAGATATTATTCCTGCTTTTCCATTACCTCTACAAGCATTCGATAATGAACCTTTGATAGATTTACAAGCGTTATTAAATCAATTATACGACCAAGCTAGTTATGATTTGGTAATTGATTATAGTCAGGAACCAATACCAACTTTATCGCAATCAGATGCACCTTGGACTGACACACTATTGCGTGAGAGAGGACTGCGCTAAATCAAAAATTTCATACCAATTGATTCACCGTTACCTAGCTATCAGCTACTATAGACTTATCGCATTCTCAAGTACTGTTATGCCTTCACCATTTCCAGGGATGAACCCCTATCTAGAACATCCAGAATTATTCCCAGGAATACATCACTCATTAATTAGCGAAATAGCGAAGTTACTAACTCCTCAATTACGTCCTAAATATCGGGTTGCTGTAGAAGTGAGAATGTATAACACTACAGATGATAGTTCGTTAATTGTTGGTATTCCTGATGTCACGGTCAAAACTCGTCAAACGAACAAAGATTTAACAATGACGAACGTTGCAGTTGCGACACCAACTCAACCTGTAAAAGTAAAAGTTCCAGTACCTGTGACTATTAAAGAAGGATATTTAGAAGTAAGAGAAGTAGGTACAGACATACTGGTTACTACTATCGAAATTCTTTCACCGACTAATAAACGTGCGGGCAAAGGAAGAGAAGCATACGAAGAAAAGCGCGAAAAAGTTTTATTAAGTCGCACAAATTTAGTTGAAATTGATTTACTACGTAAAGGCAATCCAATGCCAATTATTAGTAATAATCCTCCAAGTGATTATCGTATTTTAGTTTGTCGTGGTAATCGCCGTCCTAATGCTGATTTATACCCTTTTGATTTACCTGATGTAATTCCAAGTTTTCCTTTACCTTTGCGTGCAGAAGATACAGAACCAATCGTAAATTTACAAGCATTATTAAATGATGTTTATGACCTATATGGATATGACTTAGTGGTAGATTATCATCAAGAACCAGTACCTGCTTTATCGCAAACAGATACAGCCTGGACAGATGTACTACTCCGAGAACAAGGATTGCGCTAAGAGAAAAACCTAAAAAAATCTTAAGAATACTTCTCATTCTCTCGATATCTCCATAAAATGACCTCATACCGTCGCAGAAACTCTCAATGGACTGGATTACTGTACTGCGATCGCTTCAATCAGATTTTATCAACAGGTTATCGTCCGGTTCCTTACTGCGCTGTCAAAACGAAGGTCAATATAGCGAGTTGAGTATTATCTCTGGTGAGAGATTAATGGGTTTGCGAAATTTTTGCTGGCAGATGGCAGAAAAATATAAACGTGTATCCCCAGTGCGGGATGTTTTTATTAGTTTTTTGAAGGGTAAATTGGGTGAGGAAGTAGTCAAGGAACGATTAGCAAGTTTGATTACTGAGGTTGATTACGAAAAGCGTATTGGTGGGGATGGGAATGTTGATTTTACTCTTAATTCTAACCCTTTGATAGGGATTGAAGTAAAATCTCGCTGCGGTACGATTGATAAGGTAAGATGGTCGGTTAGTTCGGAAGAAGTCGAAAAAAATGCGGTGATTGTTTGCGTTTTGATTCAGGAAAATGTCAATGAAGCACAATCAGAATATAATTTGATATTGGCAGGTTTTTTACCAACTGAAATGGTCAAGTTGCGAACTGGCAAGATTGCTTTTGGTATCGACCAGTTGCTTTATGGAGGTGGTTTGGTATGTTATTTAGAACAGTTACAGTCTCACCATCACGCTCAATATCAGCATTCAAACCGCGATAAATTAGCGATTTATCAGTATGCACCGCAAGCTATTACAAATGGAAATGCGGGTAGAAGCGGTTTATTTAAACCAAAATACGAGCATGAAAAAGAAGATTTACAGCGTTCACCTGATGAATTAATTGTATTGTATATTCAAGCTGGAAATGATAGCTTTGAGCGTGGAAATTATGAAATGGCGATTATTTCTTATCAGGGTGCGCTAAAGTTAAATAATAATGCAGATTTTTATTATAAAATAGCATGTGCTAGGTATCAATTAGGTGATTATGAAGGTACAATTAGCGATTGTATGCGAGCAATTAATCTTAATCCCAATCATGTAAAAGCGTATCAAAAAAGTGGATTAGCACGGTACCAAATTAGCGATTGTGAAGGTGCTATTGCCGATTTTTCTCAAGCTATTCGTGTGAATCCTCACGATACTTTCGGCTATATCAATCGTGCTTATGCACGTTCGCAGTTGGGTGATAATCAAGGTGCTATTGAAGATTACAGTTATGCAATTAAATTAAATCCAAATGCTGATGATGGGAATAAGAGTATATCTCCAAAAATCAGGTCATTTTTTCAAGCTTTTAAAATCAATCCCGATGATGCCCAAGGGTATAAAAATCGTGCTAATTCGCGCTATGATATGGGAGATTATGAGGGTGCAGTTAGCGACTATTCAGAAGCTTTAAAAATTAATCCCCAGGATGTGGATAGTTTGTTCAATCGTGCTAATGCTCGTTACGATTTTGGCGATAAGGAAGGTGCAATTGAAGATTATAATCAGGTGATTAAGATTAATCCTGATGATGCTGATGCTTTCTTTTATCGCGGCAATATCAAGTGTGAGTTAAGTGATAAACTAGGAGCAGTTGAGGATTTTCAAAAGGCTACAGATTTGTATAGAAAGCAAGGTAAGCTAGTGGAACTTAGAAATACACGGGAAAGGATTTTGGATTTGGAAATTGAAGCATCTTTGGATATTTTGAATTTTTAATATTGAGCATTTTTTTATTTGTTAAAAGGAAGGAAGAGGATTGACCGCAGAGTACACAGAGTACACAGAGGTGGAGGGTAGTAATGATTTGGGATTATATAGCAGTTATTTATTTATGTTAGTGTGTTATTCAAGCCTCTCTTCTTCTCTAACTCTGTGTTCTCTGTGCCTCTGTGGTACATTCTCCTAAAAATATTTTTCACTACTATATAAATATGAAAACAGGTATTTGGATATTGGGTAACCAACTTTGTCACAAACAAGCTGCACTAGCAAAAGTGTCAAATGTACCAGTCATTATGATTGAGTCTCTACAACATGTCAAAACACGTCCCTATCATAAACAAAAACTTGTCTTAATTTGGTCGGCAATGCGGCATTTTGCGGCAGAATTAAGCGAACATGGATATGATGTAACTTATAAAATTACTGAAGATTTTGCTCAACCTTTGCAAGATTGGGTGAAAGCAAATAATATTACTGAAATATTGGTGATGACTCCTGCGGATAGACCTTTTATTAAACTAATTCAAGATTTAGATTCGCAATTATCATCTCGACAATGCAAAATTACTCTCGTCCCTAACAATCATTACCTTTGGCAACCTGAAGAGTTTCAAAGTTGGGCAAAGGGACGCAAAAGTTTACTATTAGAAGGCTTTTATCGGGAAGGTCGAAAAAAGTTTAATATTTTGATGGTAGGTAATAAACCTGTGGGTGGGGAGTGGAATTACGATAAGGAAAATCGTCAACCCCCTAAAGGTAAGTTAAATACTCCTGATGCTTTATGGTTTGAACCTGATGAGATAACTTGTGAAGTTATTAATTTTGTCAATTCGCTGACAATTCCAACCTATGGAGAACTAACAAATTTTCGCTGGGGGGTAATGCGATCGCAAGCCCTCCAAGTCCTAAAATGGTTCATTGACAATCGTCTTGCTAATTTCGGTCCCTATCAGGATGCGATGGTCACGGGTGAGGAAACCATGTGGCATTCGATGATTTCCCCTTATCTGAATATTGGTTTGCTGCATCCTCTGGAAATTATCCAAGCCGCAGAAACTGCATACCAACAAAATCAACTTCCTCTCAATAGTGTGGAGGGATTTATTCGGCAGATTTTGGGATGGCGCGAATACATGTATGGGATATATCATTTAGTTGATGATGACTATCCTGAAAAAAATTATTTCAATCATACGCAACCTTTACCTGACTTTTTCTGGACGGGGAAAACTCAAATGAATTGTTTGCACCAGGTATTTACTCAGTTACAGGATTCGGGTTATGCACATCACATTCAACGGTTGATGATTTTGAGCAATTTTTCGCTGATTGCGGGATTTTCACCCCAAGAGGTTGAAAATTGGTTTCACGCTGCTTTTATTGACGCTTATGACTGGGTGATGCAAACTAATGTGATTGGGATGGGTTTGTTTGCTGATGGGGGGATATTGGCATCGAAACCCTATGCATCATCGGCGAATTATGTCAATAAGATGAGTGATTATTGTAAAAGTTGTGTATATAATCCGAAGGAAAGGACTGGAGAGAAAGCTTGTCCGTTTAACTTTTTTTACTGGGATTTTCTCTTCCGTCACCGGGATAAGTTGGAGACGCAAGGGAGAATGAGTTTTATTTTGAAGAATTTGGATAATATGTCAGCGGGTGAGTTACGCAGTATCCGCGAGCAAGCCCAGGAATGGCATCGTACCATCGACGATATCGTACCATCGTAGGGGCGGGTTAACCGACAATATTAATAAATTATAAAAATCCTTATAAACCCGCCCCGATCCATACAACCCACCGATTTAATTTGAATTGTACATTTTTTTGGATTTGTGTGATGCTCCGCAGGAGCGGTCTTCGACCATCGCGTTTTGGGGATTTTGCGTTGGGTTGGGGCGGGTTTATATATCAGACCGCGTTTTCGGTTGATAATATTCGTTAACCTGCCCCTACGGTATCACGTCGATATGGATATTCGATTTTGCGATCGCGTTTCGCATTGGGGTGGGGATTTTGCGTTGGGGTGGGGCGGGTTTATATATCAGACCGCGTTTTCGGTTGATAATATTCGTTAACCCGCCCTTACGGTATTACGTTGATATGGATATGGGGTCAATATCCGCTGTCTTCGTCGTATTCGGGTTGCTTTTCTTTGACTTTGTTGGGGATATTGATTGGTTGCGGGGGTGTATCATCCCATGCGTCGTTGTCTAAATCGTCGCTGTATGATATTGGTTCGGGACTGAACGGTTTTTCGTATTTGTCTTTACCTGTTGCTTCGCTCCAATTATCTTCCTCGTATTCGTCTTCTTCGTAACGTATCGACTCTTCGGGTCGTGCTTCCATTACTTGACGACGGGGAGCTTCTTCTTCGTAATAGTCTTCATCCCATGCCGGTTCTTCGACGGGTTCGGGGGTGCGAATTTTGACTTTGGGTGCTTCGAGGGGTACGCCGCTAGGTAGTTGATTTACGGGTGCGACTGTGCGGGGGGTGACGTATTCTGCGTCGTCGTCTCTGTCCCAGGGTGCTTTACCTATACCGAGACGTTCGAGTAAACCGACGGAGAGTTGTGTTACTCGTTCTTCGGCTCCTTCAAATACTATCAGACGATTGGGGCCTGTGCTGACGATTTCATCGACGGCTAATTCGTATGTACTTAATACTTGTTCGGGGATTTGCGGCAATCCTAATGAGGCAATGGTAATTGAGATAAGTTTTCCTTTGATGGTGTCGAATTTAAAGCCGCGTACTCGACCTAATACTTCGCCTGTTTCGGTGATTACTTCCCAGTTTACTAGATTGCTGAAGGCTTCTGGGTCAATGTCGTC
>JANNFJ010000138.1:0-3291 GCA_031379725.1 Calothrix sp. OTE_75_metabat_31 | reverse complement strand
CAAATTCATTTTCAGAACTTGTGCTTAACAAACAGTAGTTATTTATTAGGAGTATCTATACAATGTCTATTAATTCCGAAACTGACGCTAAAGCATCTATTTTGGCACAATTAAGAGAAGCTGACTTAAAACTCAATCAACCAATGATTCAGCTGATCATGCGAGATAAAAGCAGCGCCGAGATAGAAGATTTTAACAAAGCCCGATCGCAAATTGCTGTTCAGATTAGCAAAATCGAGAATAGAAGTATTTCCCAATTATTACCAGGTCTAAAATCAAATGAAGCTTCACTGCAAAAAGGAATAGACAACTTAAACCGCGAAATTGAAATAGCTAATAATATAGCTAATATTACACAGGCAATTGATAAAATTCTTGGTATCGTGATTAAGGTGTTGAGTCCAACACGAGGAATCGTAAATCGCAATTTATACGCTTTGCTTGTGGGTATCGATAATTATCCCCAGTCAGTTCCGTCAGTTCCGTCCCTCAACGGCTGTGTAAACGACATTACAGCAATAGAAACCTATCTCAAAAATCAGGTTGCTGGAGAATGGAAACTTACAGAACCCAGAATCCTCACGAATGAACAGGCTACTCGTGAGGCAATTATTGATGGTTTTCAAAATTATCTTTGTCAAGCTGGGAGCGACGATATCGCTCTATTCTACTATTCAGGACATGGGGGTCAAGAAAAAGCTCCCAAAGAGTTCTGGCATTTAGAACCAGACCATTTAGATGAAACTTTAGTTTGCTACGATAGTCGTATTGAGGGAAATTACGATTTAGCTGACAAGGAACTCAGGTATTTGCTGACTCAAGTCGCAGAGAAAGATCCCCGTGTGATTGTGATTCTTGATTCGTGTCACTCAGGTTCGGGAACTCGAAATATTCCTAAAGGAGTACGTCTAGCTCCTGAAGATACCAGAGATCGCCCTTTGTCTAGCTTCATTTTTGCTGAGGACGCAAGCTTTAAAAATCTCCTACTAACTTCATCAGAAGTTAATCAGAAAAAAACAGGGTTAGATTTGCCCAAGGGAAGACATATTCTGTTGGCAGCTTGCAGAGATAACCAATTTGCATGGGAACATAAAGATGAAGCTAGAGGGGCTTTTTCTTACTTTTTCCTAAAAAGCTTAGAGCAAACTAATGGCAGCTTATCTTACCTGGATTTAGTTAGAAATGTAGAAGCTTTAGTTAAGGGGAAATTTCAAGATCAAGTGCCTCAACTTGAAGCAACTAACCCAGAAGACTTAAAAGAATCGTTTTTAGGGGGGGCGATTCCGGAACGTCCTTTCTACTTTACCTTAAGCTACAGTACACTCGCTAAAGAGTCGGGTTGGGAAATTGATGGTGGGGTATTACAGGGTATTCCCAAACCAGTTTCTGCTGATGAGACCACCTTATTAGCTATATTTCCCGTGGGAAGCACACCCGAACAATTAACGCAAGTATCAAATGCTTCACAAGCACGAGTGACCCAGGTATTAACCCAAAAAAGTAAGGTGGAAATTATTCAGGGTGAAGAGGATTTAGACAAAAATAAAAGTTATTGGGCAGTCGTTACTAGTTTGCCTCTAGAACCTTTAAAGGTTTACATTCAGGGGAATTTGCCAGAAGAAACAGGCATAGTCTTAGCACAGAAAGCTTTAGAAGCATCTAATTCTGGTCAAAAGTCGCTATACCTTAAGCAACTTGAAAGCTCCACAGATGCTGATTTTACCCTGATAGTCAGCAATGGACAATATTTGATTACTCAAGGTGAACGTCCAGTTGTTGCTCCCATTTTCCAACAACCTGGTGATAGCAAAGATGCCGCTTTAAAAGCAATTCACGCTTTAGAAGCGATCGCCCGTTGGCGGAATATTCTCAACTTAAAGAGTCCTCAAAGCAGCGAGATTAAGTTTCAAGATGTGGAGATGGAGATTAATTTGATTGGTTATGAAGGAAAAGATGGAGAGATTAAGCCCAATTCAGACTCAAACAAATCTCTAACCACAAGCTCAGAAATACGTTTGGAGTACAAATATGAAGATGGAGAGTGGAAAAAGCCAGTCATCCAAGTAAAGCTGCTCAATCACCGCAACCTGGAATTGTATGCCAACGTCGTCAATTTAGCAGATGATTATTCTGTGGCAGTTCCTTTTTTTGAGGAGACAAGAAGTGTGCGGCTTCCAGCCCAAACAGCACAGGGACCAGGAATTTTTCCTGGACATGATGATATTATCCTCTCCATCCCAGATAAGTTTTTAGAACAAGGTATTACTGAGTATAAAGATGTTCTTAAGCTGATTGTCAGTAAAACAGACTTTAATGCCAGTTTACTGGAGCAAGAAGGACTAGAGCCTCCAAACAGAAGTACGCGAGGAATAGAATCCGAAAGTAGTCTCGACCGTTTAATGGATCGAGTCTATAGCCGTAATGCGGCTCGCGCTGGGAAAAAAAGAGACGATTGGATTGCCAAAGAGGTGGTAGTTACTATTGTCAAGCCACGGGATGCCGAACAACTTCAACCGGGTAAAGGCGCAAAACTTGTCAATGGTTTGGTTGAAGTACAACCTCATCCCAGTTTACAGGCACAAGTAACCCTGACCACTGTTTCTCAAACGACGCGAGAGATCGGTAATCAAATTGCACCACCGATTTTGTGGGATGAACAGGGAGTTATTGAGTCGTTTCAATTTACCACTAGTAGTGGGAGCGATCCCGGTTTGAGCGCTGTGGAGTTATTTGATGTTGAAAATATTGAATCAGTCACCAAAGATACACCTCTAACTTTACTAGTTAACCAAGTTTTAGAGGAGGGGGAATATCTTTTACCTATCAGCTATGACGGGAAGTATTACCTGCCTCTCGGTCGAGGAGTCAAGCAGGGAGACAAAATAGAAATCAAGCTGGAACGTTTACCTAAAACGACTACAAGTAGCCGTAGCTTGGGTGGCTCGATCAAAATTTTCTTCAAAAAGGTTTGCACCTCAAAGCTAGGACATACCAATGAATATCCCATCTTAGCAGCAGCACAGGTGAGGGAAGAAGATCAGAAGATCGAGGTTATTTACAAAAAAGATCCAAAAGAAGTAAAAAATCTAGTTGCTTCCGCTCAGAAAATAGTCCTCTATATTCACGGTATTATCGGTGATACCGAAAGTATTGTTGGTAGCGTTCAACAGGCAAAGGTAGAAGTAAATGGGCAATTACGGCCGCTACGGGAACTTTATGACCTAGTTTTAACTTTCGATTACGAAAATCTGAATACTACCATTGAAGAAAATGCCCGATTGCTCAAACAAC
>JANNFJ010000447.1:0-7281 GCA_031379725.1 Calothrix sp. OTE_75_metabat_31 | reverse complement strand
TCAAAAGTCATGGATTCAGAAACAAAATCTCAAAAAGCCGAATCGTTTACAATGGACGATTTCGCTAAGGCACTGTCCGAACACGATTTCCAATTTCAAAAAGGACAAGCAGTCCACGGGAAAGTGTTCCAAATCGACCACGATGGTGCCTATGTCGATATTGGTGGTAAAGCATCAGCGTTTTTACCCAAAGACGAAGCTTCTTTGAGAACAGTTACCGATTTGTCAGAGATTCTACCGCTACAAGAACGCTTAGAGTTCATCATTATCCGCGAACAGGACGCTGAAGGACAAGTTACCCTCTCTCGACGACAATTAGAAATTCGTCACATTTGGTCTCGGTTGACACAAATGCAAGAAGGCAGCCAAACTGTCCAAGCAAGGGTAATTGGTGTCAATAAGGGTGGTATTAACGTCGAGGTGTTGGGATTGAAGGGATTTATTCCGCGATCGCATCTCACCGAACGCGATAATTTAGAAGCACTCAAAGGACAAATCCTGACTGCTGGCTTTTTGGAGGTTGACTCTAATACTAAACGCTTGGTACTATCGCAACGCTTGGCAGCTCGTTCAGCTAACTTCAGCATGTTGGAAGTTGGTCAACTCGTTGAAGGGAAAATTACAGGCATTAAACCCTTCGGTGTGTTTGTTGAGTTAGATGGTATTAGTGCTTTGCTTCACATCAAGCAAGTCACCCAAAAATTTATCGACAATCTCGAAAAAGTCTTTCAAATGGGTCAGCAAATTAAAGCTGTAATTATCGATATTGATGAAGGCAAAGGTCGCGTGGCAATTTCTACTAGAATCTTAGAGAATCACCCCGGTGAAATGCTCGAAAATATGGAAGAAGTTATGTCAAGTGCCGAAGCGCGTGCGGAAAGGGCAAAAAATAAGACTTCTGAATAATTTTAAATTGCCTTGATACATATTTAAGGACAGACAATAATTGTCTGTCTTTATTTTTATGGTGTTTCTATTTAATGACCATTGGTATAATTCATACACAAATTTATTTAGTAATTAACTTTATAATATCAAATATAAAATAATCGCCGCAATAATTTTTAGTAAAATGGCACTCGTTCGCATTACTCCCCTACTGATTGGGCTGGTGATTTTTGGTACACTGACAGCGTACTTACTAAGACTATTCTGGCTTGGCATAGTTAGCCGTCGTTGGTCTTCTACATTGGGCCGTATAATGCATTCGAGTGTTATTAATAGTAAAGGTAGATACAATCTAGCTAAGTACTACGTGCGCTACTCTTATGAGGTGCGAGGACGTAAATATACAGGCGATCGCGTGCGTTTTGGTGGTAATATCAATTTCAATTCTACCCATGCACGTTCTACCATATCTCGCTATCCAAAAGATCGGGAAGTAGTAGTTTTTTATCATCCTCATCATCCCAACATCTCGACATTAGAACGGAAGATATCCAGGTACATCTTTATATTCCTCCCTATTGGACTGTTTATCGTTACTGCTATCTTTGGGACGCTAGTTGGTTGGTGGGGATAGAAAGAAATAGTTTTAATAAAATATTTGTTCCCAAACCAGGTCATCAAGTATTATATTGCATTAAATGATTCTCAAGACCTGTCATAATGTCGGGGAGTAAACAACATTGGTAAACAGTTTTTGATTCGCTGCAATACTCAAGAATTCTTATGCTGTTGTAAAAAACACAGATAATATCGATGTGAGTGAATATCTGAATTTTATAATTATCAAACTTCATAATTACATTACCTTCTTGAATTGCAAATAGATCGTTACTTAGTCGATAGGAAATTAATGATTCAAGTTGAGGAATAATGCTGACAATCCAATCATTTTGAGGGAATAAGTTGGAGTTAAAATAGTTATCAATTTCAACTTTTTTATCAGGATACTTCGTGGCATTCGTATAGGCAAAATTACGAACGTTATCGGGGCATTCTCTAATCATTTTAATGAGCCTATTTGCACGAGTGCCATTATGTTTCGCAATATGTTCCTGGATAAAGATATTTTGGGAATTACGCTGGCGTTTTTCCTCTAAATCCAACCTATTCGCAATTGTTTCAACTATTTCAATATCCGTGTATGCTAATTGGACAAGTTCTAGCCAAACATCTTTTTGATTAGTGGATAATGCAATTTGTTGTAGTTCTTCACATGGTTGCTTATAAAGAAATATTCGATTTTTACCTTCTATCACCCAAGTTTTTAATATCTCGTAATTTTCCAATAACAAAAGCGGTAATACAGGATTTTCGAGGACAACATTAGCCATTCCTGGCTCATTGATAAATAACTCTTTAAGTAATTCAATACTCGCATTTGGATTAGATGCAAGAGCATTCGTTATTTTTAACTTATACGCACGATTACGATGTTGTTTGTAAATCGATTCAAGTTGGTCAGGTAACGTATTTTCATCACTTGCTTCAATAATTATCTTAGATATATCATCCATATTCGTATCTTATCCCGTTTTGCCAAAATCATAATACCGTAGGGGCGGGGTCTCCCCGCCCTTCTTATTCAGCGAACCCTCCCCGCCCTTCCTTAGCAAAACCCCCCTTCCATATACAGCAATTTTTATTTTAATCAAGTACGCATGTAGGGGCGCAAGGCATTGCGCCCTCTTGACTGCGGGATGATATGCTGTACTTCATAAACCTGCAATCCGCTGTATATTAGTATCAAAATTCCAGCCAAATAATAACCAAGGCTTTTAGGCAACCCATAATAAATCCCCGAACATATCTATTTCAAAATCCAAGCAGGAGGATTGGGCAACATCCCGTAAAGCTGACTTAATTGCTCAAAATCATTCCGAAACCAATTATTAATCCATTCACAATAATATAAAACCGCTTCCTCCTCGGTGATTTTCTCTAATAATTCCGATGCAATTAGATGTCCAGCCATCATCCCCGACATAATCGCTTTCAAAACACCATGCGATGACGCAGGGTCGAGAACCATTGCAGCATCACCAACTAGAAAATAACCATTACCTGCAGGTTGCGAAACAATTCGCCAAGTTACATCAGCACCGCGCATTTTATGTTCAACTTTTAACTCCTGAAATTCTGCGGGAAGCCAGTTTTTTTCCATTGCTTGTTCATCAAAAGATAACCGCGTCCATTGATAAAGTTGAGGCTTCACTTTCGCAGTCCAAGTCCAACCATTGGCATCGGCAACAATTGCTGGTGCATTATCGCGTTGGGGACATTCACCTTGTGCATAACCATAATGGGCAATCAAACGCGGTGAATGATAGTTAATCGGTAAATTTAACTGTCGGGCAAGCCAATGATTACCCCCAGATGCATCAACTATTTTAGATGCTTTTAATACTCCTTGAGAAGTTTCAACACCAATAATTTTACCTTCACTAATAAGTAAATTAGAAGCTTGGCATGGTTGTAAAACTTTGACTCCTAAACTTCTAACTCGATTGAGCAAAATGCTATCAAAGTCTGCTCTCCAAGCTTGGAAACCTTGCCATACTTCCGATTCCTTTTGCGAAAAAGCCACAAATTTACGCTCGCTTTCCCACTCGACCCAGTTACCTTGATGGCGTAAAAACCCAGCATTTAAAACAGATTCAACTACACCAAGCTCGTTTAATAGGGGTTCGATACCGGGGTGTAATGTTTCACCAGGATGCGAACGTGGAAATTCTTTGGCTTCGATTAATACAACTTTTAAACCGTTTTGGGCACACTTAATTGCTGTCGCGCTACCCGCAGGCCCGCTGCCGATAATAATAATATCAAATATCATTTGTTTTATTTAAATCTAAATTTTAGGATGTCGAGAAAATTGGATGTAGGGTGCGTTAGCGCTTATGGTAACGCACCGAAATATCAACAGGTGGTTACGAAAAATAATGCACTCTACAACTAGCGCATCAAAAATATGGGATGGTGCGTTACGCTGCCTCGTAAGGGCACGATATTATCGTGCCCCTACTTTTCGATTAAATGCGTCGGCTTGACCAAGTACCATTTCTAGGCTTGAGTAAAACATTAAGAGGAGTAACAAATAAAGTTACTAGTTCATTCACTTCCAGGACGCATTTACGGGGATTATTAGGAACTGGACGAGGTTCCATCGCAGTCGGACGATAGATTTCAAAGCGGTAAATTTTCCCTTGAAGTCTGGTTCGAGTTTGAGTTTGGGCTTGTTGCAATTCGGCATTTGTAGCTGTCACTGCTTGGAACGATAATACACTCCAATTTCCGCGTTGTCCGTTGCTAACTCCTAAAACACGATAGACATTTGCCATCGCTAACACTCTACCTTCATACTCGCGTACATCGACTTTACCTGTTAGCGAAAGCGAGAATTTTTTGTCTAACGAGTTCTCGACATAATCAGCATGGGCAAAGTCTGTATATTCAACGAGAACTTTCCCATTATTTGCGACAACTTTCGGACCGGGAATGCCATCCCAAGGTAAATTGCCAACTTGACCGATTTCTTCATCAGTCAAGGGGCTAACAGTGGGCCAACTGGGATTCGGTGAAAATGTTCGGGCAGCATCGGGGGCAACTGCGGGCCAGAATGTACTCAAAGCCGCACATAATTTAGAATCTTCAGGAAACGGGCTACCCAAGCCATATGCAGCTAAATGTTCGACACCACTGGGAGTGCGATCGCGGCTAACATCCCAACCAGGGGCAAATAATCCAGCCGCACTATCAGGTAAATAGCTATTTCGAGCAGTTTCAGGGACGTTGAGAGTAGTTTGACGTACATTTGCTCGATTCAACAGCAAGCTGACAATTGCTGTCACCGTTTTATCTTCAGCGCGGAAATTTGCCTCCTTCAATTCAACATTTGGTGCAATCCGGTCGTCGGCTAACGATTCTGGTGGAACTCTCCAAAGATTTTGACGGATTGCACTTGGTACTGATTGTTCCGTCCAGTCTAAAAGTTCGCGTTGGTCGCAGTTGGGGAAAAAGTCAGGTGCTGTCACGAGCGAATATGCTGAAATATTGCGCGGAATCTCAACAGCTAATTCCGGACATCTTGCTTCTACCCAACCATCTCCAGTGAAATCGATGTAATGTAGAGCGTCGTAACCTCCCTTTTTGACTACATCTTCAACATCAACGCGATTGTTAAGATTTTCTATCTCACCGTTGGGTAATAGCCGATGTCGTGCATGGACATATTCAGGTGCGCTTCGGCTTTCTCCTACAGAAGGAATCAACAGACTCGAAGATAAAGTTTGACTCCCAGGGGGAACTCGATAAGCTAACGGTTTACCCTTATATGTGGCAGCTTCGATTAAGCTAGAGTGGACGACAGGTAATAGTAACCCCGTGCCGAAGTCGGCATTTGTCGCCAATTCTGCGATTCCGTCGCTAAAAATAAATGGAGAATTGCTAATATCTGGCTCGTTCCAGCCAGCATTTTCGAGGACTAAATGAATCCGACGCAGTTTTTCATTAACATGATTAGCATTGAATGTTAAGTTTAAATCCAAGCTGCGAATGCATTCTGCACCGCTAAATAGTTTGTGCAGGGGAACCCAGAAGTTACGATTTGCATCTCCGGGTTGGAAGCGCATCGGACCAAACGAGTCTCGATTTCCTCGGTTCTGAACGGCAATATACGCACAATAATGAACGGGTAGGACGCGAAACGCTGTTTGGTCGCCTTCAACAAATGGCAAAAATCCTCGCTGCCTGGGATTGTACAAGGGTTCGGCAGTTCCCACACGCGCTACACCAGTCCGAGAAAAGCACATATCAGCATGTTTGCGGTGAACAGTTTCCGGTGCGGGACGGTATTCGGATGCAAAAACAACGATTGCGAGGGGTTGTCCTTGGGCACGAACGCGCAATTCTTGGATTGAGGGTGGTTGAATGCCATAGATGTAATTTTCAATCGTTTCGAGTTCGGCAAGTGTGGGAAATCCCTGCAAATCAGCCGAGACTCCTTTAATAACATTGCTCGATGCTAAAGCATGAAACAGCAAACTGCGAGCCGGAAATCCTGCTTGGATACCGCGTTTTCCTTCCCAAGCGAAGTCTTCAAATCCTGGAATTTGTCGATTGATATTAGGTAATTCTTTGGTTAATTCCTGTTGTAAATTTGCAGCAGTAATATCGAGTCCGTGCTGAAGGAGCAAATCACGCCACCCTAGAGGCGCAAGGCGCGTGCAGATATTTTTGACTTGTTCGATAAGTGGCATATGTATATACTTACGTGTATTGAATAACTTATGGAACACTACAAAATGAAAAATTACTTTTCCGGTAATTTATAATTTAAAAAGCTAGTAGCTAATTAAAAATATGACCCCTCGCATCCATATTTTTCGCTATCCCACGGTATTGTAGGGGCACGATATATCGTGCCCCTACGGTCCTTTCGGCACATCGAAAGGAATTAGCCACCGGTAGTAGAATACTCGTTGTATAAAAAACTTCTTCGCTAATCCCAGAAAAAAGTTTAATTTTCTACTAGTTTGGCAACATTAAGTTTTTCCCCATACAATCAGGTAAGAGGCTAGTCTAAATAGACTTAATTTTTTTCTTAACTATTCAAGGATTAAAGGGCTATAACAAAACCGCCAATGATGGTAGACCGGATTAACGATATTTTGTGGCAAGCGCAACAAGGCAGCGTTGCAGCAATTATTCAGTTGCTGAACCAACGACTGACAGATTCAGGTGTCAGAACTAGAGCAGTATTTAATGATGGCATCTTGCAACTTCTATGCGAGACAAATGCCGGGTATCAAATTGAACAATCGACCTTAGTCAATCAAATTCGTGAAATTCTCACATCGATTGCACCGCGAAACATCTACCGAGTTAACATCAACTGCCGTACTGTCCGCGAACAGCAATTACTTTGGCTCGACGAAATAAACCGCGACCCCGAACACCAATTACTGTGGTCAGAGGAAATAACTCTCCAAAAACCTGGTATTTTCCAACAATTTATCAAAGATTTCCAAGAACGGAAAATAGAGTCCGCAAAAGTCAGCTTTCCACAAACTCAACCGACGCGATTACGACAACCACTTTACAATAATGGAGTATCGCTAGGAGCTAATAACCATCAGCCCCAAAATTCAGCCTGGGGATGGATGTTCCTCGGTACAAGCATATGCATGTTTTTTATAGCGGTCGGCTTGGCTTTATATGCTTTACTCGGCGACAAATTTAAATTACCCATTCGCTCGAACACTTCAATATCTACCGTACCTGTAGCCAAGTCTATAGAATCGCAAAATAATAACCAGTCTGAAAGAGAAAAATCAC
>JANNFJ010000119.1:0-1941 GCA_031379725.1 Calothrix sp. OTE_75_metabat_31 | reverse complement strand
CGGTAAATCACCCTTTGCACCACCCTCAATTTGAAGTTGACGAATCAGCAATAGTTACTGGCGTTGTCACAATGGCTGGTGCTGCGTATAAATTTTGGCAAAATTATACTTAATAGGTATTAAGGTAAGACATTACATCTTGAATGATGCATCAAAAAAGATTCTTCCTTTGTGTACTTTGTGTCTTTGTGGTTAAACAAAAGTTATGGATTGAACCACGAAGGACACGAAGGACACGAAGGGGGAAAACTAGATCGGAATCTGAACCTCTCAAATTGCCTCTAAGGATAAAATCCCAACTTAGGCAATCCTAAAGTTTCATCCCAACCCATCATCAGATTCATGCATTGAATAGCTTGTCCTGATTGCCCTTTAATGAGGTTATCAATGACCGACATAACGATAACTCTGCCAGTACGCGGGTCAACTTCGATACCTATATAGCAAAGATTGCTACCACAAGCCCATTTAGTTTGCGGACAGATACCCCCATCACAGACCTTGACCCAAGGGGCATTACGGTAAAAAGCGCGAAAAATTGTCACCAAATCATCGCGGACTAAACCAGGGTCGCGCAGAGTCGCGTAGACTGTCGCTAAAATCCCGCGTACCATTGGGATTAAGTGGGGCGTAAACTGCACTGTAACCTCGTGTCCGGCAAGTTCGGAGCAAATTTGCTCAATTTCGGGGGTGTGGCGGTGTCTGCCAACGTTGTATGCTGCCAGGGAGTTATCAGCCTCGGCAAGTAACAAATTAATTTTCGCATCGCGTCCGCCGCCCGATGTGCCCGATTTCGCGTCAATAATCGCAGTTTCGGGGACAATTAACCCTTGTTTGAGGAGGGGTGAAAGGGCGAGGAGACTAGCAGTAGGATAGCAACCAGCACAACCAATTAACTGAGCTTCAGCAATACGCGAGCGGTATAATTCGGGTAACCCATAAACGGCTGTTGCAGCTGTAGCATTATCGGTTCGTTCTTTCCCATACCAATTTGTATAAGTTGTCAAATTGGTAAACCGATAGTCAGCACTTAAATCGAGTACTTTACACCCCGCTTCTAAAAGTTTTGGCGCAATGTCACAAGCCAAACCATTTGGAACCGAGAGAAATACGACCTCGCATCGACTTGCTATAACATCCACATCGACTTTTTCAATCGTTAGGTTGACTAAATGTGCCAAATGAGGATAAATATCCGCAAAAGCTTTACCAGCGGTGCTATCACCCCCCATGTACACCAACTCAACTTCGGGATGATCCATCAACAGCCGAACTAGCTGAACTCCGCCATACCCAGACGCGCCAACTATTCCAACAGGTACGCGCCGAAAATTACCCATGATTTTAAAATCCTTATTCGTTCGATCTAATTCGCCATTAAACCATCAACTATCTAGCTCCTAGTTAATATTTAACAGCTTTTTGTCAATTAAGTGAAAATTGTACTCTTTGTATTAAAACGCAAAATTAGGAGAAAGGGTGTAGGGTGCAGGGTGTGGGGTAGTGCGAGTATATTTTTCTTATTTTCCTTGCCTTCACCCCTCCCCTCTTTTTTATACACCCTACACCCTTCCCCCTTCTCTCTTTTCATAAGCTACAATTAATAGTAAGCATTTGTTAAAAAAATTACGCTTGGTCGCTGGAAATCGTTTGTGTCGCAGCCTTATACCCCACTCACTCAAGAATTTAAATTTGACTCGATTGATGCCGCCTTGGCAGAGTTGAAAGCTGGTCGTGTCATAGTAGTAGTTGATGACGAAAACCGCGAAAATGAGGGGGATTTGATTTGCGCCGCTCAATTCGCTACCCCTGATACAATCAACTTCATGGCAGTCGAAGCACGAGGTTTGATTTGTTTGGCCATGACTGGAGAACGCCTCGACGAACTTGACTTGCCCTTAATGGTCGTAAATATTACAGACCCCAATCAAACGGCATTCA
>JANNFJ010000103.1:0-5809 GCA_031379725.1 Calothrix sp. OTE_75_metabat_31 | reverse complement strand
CAAATTCCAATTCATCCAAACTTAGTCCATCTCACTCTGGGACTGTTTATTGTTGGGATTGGTTTTGATATTGTTGGTGCTTTATTTTTGATTGAAAAACCAATCTTCAAATTTTTTGCATTGCCAGCAACTCGTGCTGGGTTATTTGATGTCGGCTGGTACAATACCCTAGCTTCTGCCATCATTACGTTTTTTACCGTTGCCACAGGTTTTTTTGAAATTATGTTGGCACAACCTCCAGCTGATATCAAAAGTGCCTGGGGATTGGGAGGCGAAATCACAATGCTGTGGCATGGCGTAGGTGGTGTATTACTTTTAGTTTTGATTGTTGGAATGACGGTATGGCGAGGTTTTCAACGCTTCGTTTGGCGTAAGGATGCAGAAAGACAAGTGCAATGGGGTTATTTGTACTGTGGAATGGTAATTCTATTTATCATGTTTTTGCACGGAACTTTAGGAGCGCATCTTGCTGCTGATTTCGGCGTACATAACACTGCTGCTAGGTTGTTGCGAATGGGTCAAGACCCGAATTTAATACTCAAGTAAACCACGTTAGTCATTTTTCATTAGTTGTGTAGGTTAGGTTTTTTGTAGGTCAGGCAAGATGCCTAACCTACGCGACCAATAACTTTTATTTATATGAAAACACGTAATATTTTAGTACTAATTGCTGCTGGGTTAGTCCTTGCTGTTGTCAGTTTGTGGATGGGACAGCAAGCTTATTCTTGGTTTCCCCCCCAAGCTTCTGCAGAATCGTTGTTAAGCGATCGCTTATTTAGTTTCTTGGTGACATTGGGTACATTTATCTTTCTTGGGGTAACGGGAGCCTTAGTGTATTCTGTTATTTTCTACCGTGTTGCTGAAAATGATACTAGCGATGGCCCTCCGATTGAGGGAAATACCACTTTAGAAATTGTCTGGACAGCAATTCCATTCTGCTTAGTGTTGTGGATTGCTATTTATAGCTATCAAATCTACGACCAAATGGGAATTACCGGACCGATGGAACACGCACATTCACCGGTATCGATGGTAGCGGATACAGCGATGGGCGAACCTGTTGAAACAATAGAAGTACTTGCAAAACAATGGGCTTGGGTATTTAAGTATCCAGATAAAAATATTACAAGCAGTGAGTTACATTTACCCGTAAATCAGCGCGTGCGGATGGAACTGCGATCGCAAGATGTAATTCACGGTTTTTACATTCCCGCATTTCGGGTCAAGCAAGATATTATCCCCAAAGAAAAACCAAATTTAGAATTTACTCCAATTCGTTTAGGTAAATATCGGTTACGTGATTCCCAATTTAGCGGTACTTATTTCGCGGTAATGCAAGCTAATGTGGTTGTCGAGAGTATTGAAGACTACAACCATTGGCTTGATGAGGCGGCAAAACGTCCACCAAGCCAAGCATACAATCAAGCCTTTGCCGAGTATGACAAAGCATCTAAAGCAACATTTAAATCGGGATGGGCAACAGTTCCACCTGCTGCACCACCAATTGTAAATTACCCTAACTAAATGTCCGTTGTCAGTTGTCCGTTGTCAGTTGTCAGTTGTCCTTTGTAATTACCACTGACCACTGACTACTAACTACTGACCACTAACTACTAACTACTGACCACTGACCACTAACTACTGACTACTGACCACTGACCACTGACTACTAACTACTGACTACTAACTACTGACCACTGACAACTGACCAATAACAACTGACAACTGACCAATAACAACTGACAAATGACCAATAACAACTGACAAATGACAAATACTCCAATAGAAGATATTAAAATTCCGACAGAATTACCCAAAGACTGGAATAAATACTTTACTTTTAGCACTGACCATAAAGTTATCGGTATCCAGTATTTAATTACAGCCTTTATCTTTTTCCTGATTGGTGGCAGTTTGGCAATGGTAATTCGGGGAGAATTAATTACTCCAGAATCCGATTTAGTTGACCGCACCGTTTACAATGCCTTATTTACCATGCACGGAACAGTCATGCTGTTTTTGTGGACATTCCCGGCGTTGGCTGGGTTAGCGAATTACCTCGTGCCCTTGATGATAGGGGCGCGGGATATGGCATTTCCCCGATTGAATGCTCTAGCGTTTTGGATGGTTCCAGTATTCGGGATTCTCTTAATGTCAAGTTTCGCCCTTCCCGGCGGGCCTGCACAAGCTGGATGGTGGTCTTACCCACCTGTTAGCCTGCAAAACCCTACAGGGCAATTGATTAACGGTCAATTTGTTTGGTTGATAGCAGTGACAATATCAGGCATATCCTCGATTTTAGGGGCTGTCAATTTTGTTACTACTATTGTGAAGATGCGATCGCCGGGTATGACGTTCTTTCGGATGCCTGCTTTTGTTTGGACAGTACTTGCGGCTCAAATCATCCAACTCTTTGGACTGCCTGCCCTAACAGCGGGTGCGGTGATGCTGCTGATGGATTTATCTGTGGGAACCAGCTTCTTTGACCCGGCGAGAGGTGGTAATGCAGTTCTGTTCCAGCATTTTTTCTGGTTTTATTCCCATCCTGCTGTATACGTAATAATACTGCCTGTATTTGGCATATTTTCTGAAGTTTTTCCCATCTTTTCCCGCAAACCGCTATTTGGTTACAAAGTCGTTGCGGTTTCTTCGATGATTATCACTGGCTTAAGTTCGATGGTTTGGGTTCACCACATGTTTGCTAGTGGGACACCGGGCTGGATGCGGATGTTTTTCATGTTTTCGACGATGCTAATTTCCGTACCAACGGGGATTAAGGTTTTTGCTTGGGTTGCAACGATTTGGGGGGGCAAATTGCGGCTTGATACCCCGATGCTGTTTGCGTTGGGTGGTTTGGTAATGTTTGTATTTTCTGGCATCACTGGAATTATGCTAGGTGCGGTTCCGGTTGATATTCATGTCAATAATACTTATTTTGTAGTCGGTCACTTTCACTACGTTATTTACGGTGCAACGGTGATGGGTATATATGCGGCTATATATCTATGGTTCCCCAAGATGACTGGACGGATGTATTACGAAGGTTTGGGTAAATTGCATTTTGTTCTCACCTTTGTGGGTGCAAACCTGAACTTTTTCCCCATGCACCCACTAGGTTTACAAGGAATGCCACGTCGAGTTGCTTCTTATGACCCCGAATATGCTTTTTGGAATGTAATTGCCAGTCTTGGAGCGTTTTTATTAGGAGTATCTGTACTTCCTTTTATCCTGAATATTTTGAGTTCTTGGGTGAATGGTGAACAAGCACCTGATAACCCTTGGAGGGCAATTGGTTTGGAGTGGTTGGTTTCTTCTCCACCACCTGTGGAGAATTTTGAGGAATTACCAATTGTCATTTCTGAACCTTATGGTTATGGGAAGAATGAACCCTTAACTGCAAATTTGGAAAATAGAGAATTTGTTATAAACCCGTAGGATAGGCATCCTGCCTGTCCGGTTTATACGTAGGATAGGCATCCTGCCTGTCCGTTTCTATATAAGACAGGCGAGACGCCTATCCTACGGTTAACTAATTATAATTTTAACCAAACTTTACCTATGGAAACTTCAGCTAATCCCCATATCGAACATGCCCATGATGAAGAGGGTAATAGTATGTTCGGTTTGATTGTGTTCTTGCTTTCGGAAAGCGTGATTTTTATCGGTTTTTTCGTTGGTTATATAGTATTTAAAACCACAACTACTGATTGGTTGCCACCTGGTATTACTGGTTTAGAAATAAGGGAACCTGCGATTAATACGGTGGTTTTGGTTTCCAGTAGCTTTGTAATTTATTTTGCTGAACGTGCCCTTCACCGCCAAAATTTGCCGCTATTTAGGCTAATTTTATTGTTAACGATGGTGATGGGTAGTTACTTTTTATATGGTCAGGCTGTGGAATGGCGTAGTCTGGAATTTGGTTTTACTTCGGGTGTATATGGTGGAACTTTTTACTTGTTAACTGGGTTTCACGGGTTACATGTTTTTACTGGTGTTTTTTTGCAGTCAGTTATGTTGATTCGCTCTTTTATTCCCGGTAATTACGATAAAGGTTATTTTGGCATAAATGCGACTTCGCTGTTTTGGCACTTTGTCGATGTAATTTGGATTATTTTGTTTTTACTTATTTATGTATGGCAGTGAAAAATAATTTGTGTCATGCACCAGTTGCACCAATGGTTTATGTCATTATTTTTGATTAGTCGAAAGGGCTAGAATCCGGGTAACTTTCACGAAACCCGGATTTTTTGAAGCTATCAGACTTTATGACATGGACTACTAGTACCCAACGACGGAAATAGGAATACCATTGTAGTGCGAGCATCTTGCTCGCGTCTCTATGCGAGCAAGATGCAAGCCCTGCGGGCACGCTGCACGTTGCTTGCTTCCCCGCAGGGATACGCACTACATAAAAATGGTATGGTTACTTGCGCCATGCTGTACTAGTTTCTAGTTTCTGTGTATTTGACGATAATCAAGCTAAATTTGTTAAATATTTCCGTAAAACTTCTGTTGAACATGTAGTTAAAGTTATCACAAGCTTAAGTAACCATAGTTTAGTTTGGTTTCAAAGCAAAAATACTTTTACTAAGACAACAGAGGTTAAATTATGAAACGTCTATTAATTGCTGGCGTGTCAAGTTTGATTTTGGGTTTGGGAATAACAATAATGCCTACTCCATCACAGGCACAAACTGAAAATATTAAACCGCTATTGAAGTCACAGACTACTTCGCGGATAGTTTTCGCTAAAGGAAAAACAAGTGCAACTATTAGTGGTTTTGAAAACCGTATTTATATATTAAGAGCTAAAGCTGGACAAAAATTAACGTTGAGAGGTGATAATTTCGGCGCTCGTGCTGGTGTAACTTTGTACGGTGCTAATGGTAAGCTTTTGAAATCAATTAGTGGTTTCTCTGATAATAAAACTTTCGTATATCGCCTTCCTTCTAAGGGAGATTATTATATTCTTGGGTATGCTGGCCCAACCAATCATGCTTATGATTTCACAGTGACTATTAAGTAGATTAAACACATTAAACCAAATTCCCGATTTATTTAATACCCCTGGTGTTGGGAAGGTTAAATCCATTAGACGTGCCGAATATGCCGTAGGGGCAGTTAGGTATCGTGCCCCTACAGTACTGTGGGATAACCGAAAATCTTGGTTTTGAGGGTTAATCCGAATTCGCTAATTTTTGCCGCAACTCGCGGATGGCTGTACTTGTATTGCTACTGCGTGTTGTCTCCAAAGCCTCGCTTATTAATTTCGAGACATCAATAGCAGGAAAATTACGGCTATTAGTTTGCAGTATGTAATTCTGACCTTCGAGGATATATATCAATAATTGACCTTTCCTAAATAACCAAACTTCGGGTACTTTGTAAGGAAGGTAATCGTTAATATCCGTGTAACTAGTTACATCTATCTCGATTACCAAATCGGGAGATGGATCGACACCCCAATTAATCCGGTCTTTACCTGCTACCCCTGCCCAATTATCAATATAAAAACAGTAATCTGGTTCTATACCGCGTTCTTCGGGCAGTTCCATTGTAATTGGGGTGAATGCTTCATAATCTCGCCCCAAGTGGTCTAATAAAACTTTGACAACATCGGCAATTACATTTGCTTCACGTCCGTGTCGTGGTAAAGGTGACATGATGAGAATTTCCCCCGGTCGATATTTAATGCGTGGTGAAGTGCGATCGCCTAATTGCTGGCATAATTTTTGATAGTCCTGCCAAGTACCAGGGAACCGCAGCACCGCACCAGGGGATAATTGGATTGTTTCGGGTGTGACAACTG
>JANNFJ010000095.1:0-4799 GCA_031379725.1 Calothrix sp. OTE_75_metabat_31 | reverse complement strand
AGATAAGGGCGCAATGCCTTGCGCCCCTACGGATGTACCTCATCGGCTTGGGAATTGCTATATGTTTGGATTAGTGTATGCCACCACAGACTTTTTCAAGTTATCGGTTCATCAATAAATAAAAAAGCTTAATTATCTGCTTGCTCATTTGATGGAAGCATACTTGACATACTATCTTGGTATGCGGACTTGTATACGGACTGGCACTGGTATCCAGGCTTGCACTGGTATGTGTCTTTTTTGGTTTCGCTGTATTCCTGGCAACCACCAACAACACCGTTTAAATCATCAACATTTAACTCAGCTAACTCAAGATTGGATTGTTTAATTTGATTAGTAGACATTTTGGTTTCTCCATTGTTTGTGTTTAATGTACAAAGCAATCGTTTGATTGACTTCTATATATACTTAGAGATAGCAAATTAGGGTTATGCATCGCTTTGAAAATAGATAGATAAAAAACAAATGTAGAGACTAAATTATTTAGCCTCATGCGCGAACTACTATAACTTTTGTCTTTCAATAAGTTGAGCGAAAAGCCCTTGCTGTTTAGCTAATTGGTCAAAACTACCATGCTGAACAACCTTACCACTTTGCAGAACATAAATACGGTCGGCATTACGAATTGTACTAAGTCGGTGGGCAATAACTATCCGCGTTACTTTCAGCTTATCTAGACTTTCGCTCACTATTGCTTGAGTTTTATTGTCCAAAGCACTTGTTGCTTCATCAAATAATAAAATCTTCGGTTTTAATACTAATGCTCTAGTAATTAATAATCGCTGTCGCTGTCCACCAGAAATATTACCACCACCTTCACTTACAATAGTATGCATACCCATTGGCATGGCTTGTATATCCGCTTCAAAACCTGCCATTTCAGCAGCTTGCCAAGCTTCATCGGTAGTAATATTGGCGCCACTAGCGATATTTTCAAAAATGCTAGCCGACATTAATCTACTATTTTGCAAAACAACGCCAAACTGGCGACGTACAGCATTAATATCTAACCCGGATAAATCCTTACCATCATAGAAAACACCACCAGATTCAGGGGTATCAAAACCTAATAACAACCTAAATAAAGTAGACTTACCGCTACCAGAAGTTCCTACAAGAGCAATAAACTCTCCCGGTTCAGCTCGAAGGTTTACATTATCTAAGGTAGGAGAACCATCTTGTCGGTAGCGGAAAATAAGGTTTTCTACAGATATTCTACCTGATAGTTTACCAGGGTCTACATTATTAATACTAACTTCTGGTTTAGCTTCTAATATTGGCTGCGCGCGCTTCCATAATGGTACAACTTCCAATACATCTATAATGGTATTGCTTAAACTAGTGGCGCCGCCAATAAAAGTGCCAAAAGCAGAGTTAAACGCCAAAAATGTACCTATTGATAGTGCGTGTCCGGAAACAGCTTGTTGCCCTTGCTGAAGGGAACTGGCAGTAAATGCGAATAGTAAGCACGATGTCAATGTTGGCAAAATTTCATTTACAACTCTGACCATATCTTCAATATTTTGAGTACCTAATATTAACTTGAGTTGCTGACTATATTGTTTACCCCAGTAAGCAAATGCACGTTCCTCGGCGCCAGCAACTCGTAATTTTCCAACTCCATTAATTAACTGCACCATGACACCAAATAACTGTCCTTGAAGTTCCATCATCGGACGAACTTTGCGAAGAGTAAGCAATCCAGAAAAAACTGTTACAGCAATATTTACAATTGCGGCACCAATAGCTATCAAAGCTAAAGACCCACTATAAGAAATTAAGAGTCCCAAATTTAGAAACGCAAATACACCAGAAAAAATACTGGTAAGTACCGTAGCACTAAGTTTAGCACGAATTTCACTGATAGCAGAAACGCGCGATTCTAAATCACCAATAGAATATTGGCGAAAGAAAGACACCTTTAAATTTAATAATCTATCCCATACTGCCGACTGAGTACTAGAGTCAGCGAAAGTTTCCAATCTTAAAATTGCAAAACCCTGAGCAATTTGAAAAATAGTGGCACCAAAAGCAGAGGCAGTCAAACCTAAAGCAATCTGCATTAACAAACTTTGGTTAGCATCAGGAATTGCATTATCCATCAAAATAGCTGTTGCTTGCGGTGTTACCATTCCCAACAAAGAAACAGCAATACCAGTTAATATAATAATTATTAAATCTTGAATATGACCGTGCAATGCGAACTTCAACAAATCCCATGTTTTCAAATCTTTATCTGGCAAAGGTCGATAAAACATGTAAGCTGTCGAAGAAACATTTGCTGCAATACGTTCGTTTACACGAATACGAATTTGCTCAACCGAATCAAAAATTTCGTAGCCACCAGAAACAGGTAACAAAGCCACCGGACGTTCATCATCAAAAATATATCCTAGCATTGGTCCTAAATCGTTTTTCCACCAGTCCGAAGCTAAATGCAACTGACGCAAACGAATACGAGAAGCACGTGCAATAGCTTCTAAAGGTTGTTTTACACGTTTAAGGTCTTCTGACTTTGCAGGAGGTTTAATTGTAACTCCCAGCGCACGTGCTACTGCTCCAACTGCCACCAAAAGCTCTTCATATGAAGAGTTCTCAACTTTAAGCGGTGAATTTATAGGTATTTCTGTTGTTTGTATAACATTAGACAATTCATCTAAAGTTTCCTCCATCACCTGATGGTTAAGACGTTTTCTTTCTTGAAATCTAAGTATCTCTTTACGATTCTCTAGTCGTTGGAATAAATGAATTGCCTTTAGAAAATCCATTTGCATTTGCAGCAAAGCAATCATTAAAGCATCTGATTGTTCAATTTCTTGATTATGAACTTCTAATTCTACCGTATTTTCTGCTTGCAACCACATATTACCACTTAGAGGTAACATTCCTGACGCAGCTTCCTGCATCAGTTCAGAAAATCCCATTAACTTGGCATTACCTTTTTGAATGCTTACCCAGGATACAGCATTAGTGTGGGGACGAAATACTTCGCCGTCAGCCAAGGACAAAAACTGAAGTGTTGGTTCTGGGTACCTAATATTGCCATCATCATCGTAAGTAAAAACCGAACCAAGATGATTTATCCAACACTCTACTAAATTCATCCTATAGCTTCTTTGGCTAGCTAATAATAACTCAAAAGAATTGCGTGACAGCCTCAAAAGCTCTGTTTCTTCAAGCGACACAGCTAAAAGCTGACACTGTTTTTTGCGTGGCTCTGGTGCTGTAGAAAACATTGCCTCACCAGATTGTATATTAAAAAGATGACGGCGTCTGCCTTCGAGGTTGGCATTTTCCACAGTGATAGCAAACAGCGACATCGAGCCAGATTGCAGTATCCAAACAGCCTGTGGGTCATCCAGTAATAACGGTTCATTACCTTTAAACCGATAGTGTTCTGCGTCAAAACCCTTGGTGTTCGTAGCTAGCATATTTATCCTCTTTACATGAATATCATGTTAGACAGGCACTATTTATTTAGTGTATAGGGTAAGCTAGGCTCAATTTATGCAAAAGGCGCCTGTCTGCAAAAAAATGGACGGCGCCTAAATACTACGTAGGTTTTGGGAAAAAGCGGGTAAAAGAAGAGAGTTTATTTTCTCTTAGCGTCCTTAATAGACATCTGGTAGAAATTAATTATGCGTTGCCCGAAAGCCTTTGTAGGGGCGCAAGGCATTGCGCCCTTAAACCATTATTGGAGATGTCTAATACTTCATTTTGACTGACTTACTCACATTCTTACATGAATGAGTTTTGTTATAAGATTCAAACATTTTCTCCATGTTACTCTGGAAAGCTTCAAATTGCCCATCAATATATTTCTCCATTTCATCCATATTATTGGAAGTTTCTGTGCTTCCACCGACAACTGCATCTAAATCAGCTTCAGATAATTCAAGTATAAGTTTTTCAGACATTGTTTTAACTCCGTTTTAGGTGTTGTTTGTGTTTGTGTTTGTTGTTTTCAAAGGTCATCATTTAACAACCTTCTATATTACTCTCTAGGGATAGTAATAGTTAATTATGCGGGTTTAGCCGCCTGTGTTCTGAACGTAGATTTTAAAGCCTGATACGTAACTTGGTATATTTTTTAGCGCACAGTAATATTTAAGGACGCATTCAGCTTTCCATTACTATTGCTTTGTTGCGAAACGTGAGTATTAGGCGCATCAAGTTCTAAACTTATCACAGAATCTACAGGAGAACAGTTAGCAGAAATTTCTAGTTTTTGCTGCCCGCTTGATAGAAAAGGAGATAAATTTATCTCTGCGTATCTACCTTTAATTTCTTGAATAACTTTGTTATTCAAAATTATGTTACCAGCCAAATCATGACCAGAAGTCTTGATTTTTAAAATATGAGGTTGGCTCAAATTTATGGTGTTTAAACTCACCGACATTTGCTGAAATCCCGATGAATTTATGTAAGATTGGGTGGAAGAGTGAGTATAGTTGTACATAAAATTGGAGAATTGGTAATTGATGATTGCTAATTGGTAACTCGCGTGGAACGTAAGATTGTGAGCTACCAATATCCTCAATGAAATCCTTACACAATAAGTCTTATTGTGTAAGGTGTGTTCTAGTTTTAGTAGGAATAGGCAGATGCACTAGCACTAGCACTGGCATAACCACCACCGTAAACAGATGCATTAGCATTAGCATTAGCACTGGCATGACCACCACGGGCAGATGCACTCGCATTAGCACTAGCACTGGCACGACCACCTTTGTAGGGTTTGTAGTGAGACTTACCACCTGCAACAACTTCTAATTCTTCTGACGATAATTCGACAACTG
>JANNFJ010000064.1:0-5835 GCA_031379725.1 Calothrix sp. OTE_75_metabat_31 | reverse complement strand
GCAAGCTGTAAAATACTCGTTACCGTCGCAGCTAAACCAGATTTTGCTTCCACCAATTGATAATTATTAAAAACAACTAACTTTTCCTGCCATACGGAGGGTGTAAAAGCCGCATCAGGCAACAAGGCAGTTACTCCCAATCCATCTTTATCAATTTGATAAATTGCCCCAAATACTTGTCCCCGTTGTGCTTGCATCTCCACAGCAATAATATCTCCTTCCTTTCCCTTCCCCCAAGCAAAAGCAGCCAAAGTTGAAACCGCAAACACGGGAATACTTAGTTGCTGACCTAATGTTCTAGCTGCTACCATGCCAAGACGAGTTCCCGTAAAACCACCAGGTCCCTTAGCAACTGCAATAAACCCCATATCCTGCCAAGTTTGCGGCTGAATAAAGTCTATCAAATACTGATGCAGACGGCTGGATAACTCGCGTTCTAAATTCCACACTTGCGACCTTGTATCAGCAGTAAAATTACTAATGGCTAAACCTAATTCGGGTGTGGTGGTGTGCAGCGCTAATCCGTATTTACTTACTTCCATTTTTTGCGTTAATTCCCGTAGAATATATCAACTCGTAGGATAGGCATCCCGCCTATCCGTCTAAAATATATAATTAATTCATAACCAAAATTGTCGATAATCTTCAACATACTGCCGCATAGTCAGCGGTGGGCGACCTAATAATTGTTCAGTATCTGGTGTTACAGCACCTGCTAATCCCAATCGAGCGGTTGTATAAATAGCTGCCATAATTAAAATAAAATCTAACTTTAGCCCACGCGATCGCATTACCCAAATGAATTTTAGTAGAAAGGGATTAGTATAGCGGATTTGTTTACCTAAAACCGATGTAAAGATATCTGCTACTTCATAGTAGGTCAATGCTTCATTACCCGTGAGAGCATAAGCACGGTTTGAATGCCCATCTTCAATTAAAGCACGCACCGCAACGGCAGCAATATCCCGGACATCAATAAAGCTGGTTTTACCATTTCCTGCTGGCAAGAACAATTCACCATTCTTGATATCTTCTCGGTGTGTCGTGTTCAAATTTTGCATGAAAAAGCTGGCACGTAAAAAAGTGAATTTAATGCCTAATTCAGTGATATAGCGTTCAATTTGCGCGTGTGGGACAACTTTGTTATGTTCGGCTCCAAGTATCGAAAGAAACACTACATGCTCAACACCTGCTGCGATCGCTGCTTGCAGTGCTGGAACAATTTCTTTACGAACGTTAGCAAGGGCAGGTGGACGCACTAAAAATAGTTTGTTGACTCCAAGGAAAGCATTAGTAAAAGTGTTGGGATTGGTAAAATCGAATGGGACACAATCAATGTTTTTACCCAAAATATCTTGAGCTTTATTGGGATTTCTGACTGCTGCTACTGCATGACAATTCAGTCCTTCCAGTAATCGAATAACTTCAACACCAACATTTCCGGTTGCACCCGTCACCAAAATTTTCAACATCTTTATATTTACCAGCGTGCCAATCTATACAATAGACTTCAATTTTAAAGAATATTTAATAAAATCGTAGGATAGGCGTCTCGCCTGTCCTACCTGTCCTTATCTATATGCATAGGGCAGGCAGGATGCCTACCCTACGGAATAATTTATTTTGAGAATATTAATTTAAGAATCAATTAATCCTTATAATAAACTTTTGAAAGTATGTTCGAGATAAAAATGGTTAGTTTACCGCATCCAATCCAATATCAAGGAAGTAAACGAAGTATAGCCTCAGATATTCTCAAGTTTCTTCCTAGTAAAGTTGAAAGGTTGATAGAACCATTTGCGGGGACTGCTGCGATTAGTGTTGCTATATCAGCAAGACAGATATCAAATAATTTTTGGTTAAACGACCTCAATAAGCCTTTAGTTGAATTACTCGAATTAATTATAGAACATCCAGATGAGATAGCTGATGCATATTCAGAAATATGGCATAAACAGAGTAGTGATTCTGTTGGACATTATTATCAAATTCGAGAAAAATTTAATCAAACTAGTAATCCCAAGCTTTTTCTATATCTACTCGCTAGATGCGTGAAAGGTGCAGTTAGGTATAATTCTGAAGGTTTATTTAATCAAAGCCCCGATAAAAGACGCAGAGGTACCCAACCTGAGAAAATGCGAAAGAATATAGAGGGGGTTTCAAATTTACTCAAGGGTAAATGTGTATTTACTTGTTTAGATTATAGAGAAGTTTTAGCAAAAGTTCAAAATACTGATTTTGTTTATCTCGACCCTCCCTATCAAGGAGTATGCGAAGATAAGGATTCACGATATTATTCTGGTATCAATTTTAATGATTTTGTTGTAGCTATTGAAAAATTAAATAGAAAAAATATTACCTTCGCAATTAGCTACGACGGCAAACGAGGAAGTAAAAGTTTTGGTTGTGAGTTACCGAAAGAATTAAATCTCAATAAAGTGGAGATTCAAACTGGACGTTCTTCGCAAGCGACACTTTTAGGACGGGAAGAAATTACGATAGAGTCCTTATATTTATCTTCAAGTTTAACAAATACTTATTCGCAAGAATTAGAAGCTTATTTGAGTAGCTTAAATAAACAGCTTACTCTGGTGAAATAAAATGGATAATTTCCAACAATTGCCTGATGATTTTATCCAACTTTGTCAATCCGTGACAGGTAAAAGACCGAAAGCTGTCATTGACCATATTTTGCAATATGGCTTCGTGACAACAGAAGAACTTAAAGAAAGGTATGGTTATAATCATCCACCAAGGGCAGCAAGAGATGTACGAGAATTGGGAATACCTCTGGAAACATTTCGCGTTACTGGAAGCGATGGAAGAAAAATAGCTGCTTACAAGTTTGGAGAAATAAACAAAGCTAGATTTTCTAAACTTGCTGGAAGAACAGGTTTATCAAAACAATTAAAAGATGAATTAATTAAAAGATATGGGTGTAAATGCTTTATTTATTTAGAAGAAAGCAATGAAAAAGAATTACAGATAGACCACCGTGTTCCCTTTGAAGTCGATGGAGAACCAGAATTACAACCAGAAAATTTTATGTTGCTTTGTGGTTCTGCAAATAGGGCTAAATCTTGGTCATGTGAACATTGCGAAAATTGGAATAATCTTAAAGATAAATCTATATGCTTATCTTGTTATTGGGCATATCCAGAAAATTATAATCATATTGCAATGCGACAAGTGAGAAGAATAGATATACTATGGCAAAATAAAGAAGTAGAGATTTATGAGAGTTTGAAACAACAAGCGAATTTACTCAATACAGAAATTTCAGAACTAGTTAAAGAAATTATTAAAAGACAAATTAGCGAAGAAAGTTAAAACAATGCGATAATTAGAATGAGTGCTAAGTTTTCCTCGATAACTATAGATTTATGCTTTCCTATGCCCTACAGCCAATTTACTATCGACAAGGTTAAGCGGGATTTAAAGCTCACTATCGTTGAGGGGGTAAGATTTTTCCCAGATGAGATTGCATCAGTAACCCTTAGTCCCAGGCTAGAAGTAGTTTTAGAAGATTTATCTTGGGCAGTTGCTGTTGGTACAGAAAAAGCTCGTTCTGAGGTAATTATCAATCCTGTACTTTTGGAGGTACGACGCATTTTCAACCGAGAAATCAGCGTTTTTTCTGGCGAACAATTTGATGTAGATGTAGATGCAGGACTAAATGGGGTTTGCGATTTTTTAATTAGCCGCTCGCCAGAACAATTAACGGTCGAGGCTCCTGCTATAGTTGTCGTAGAGGCAAAAAAAGCCGATTTAAAATTAGGACTTGGACAGTGTATTGCCGAGATGGTGGCTATGCAGCGTTTTAATGAAACCTCCGGTCAACCGATAAAAGTAGTTTATGGATGTGTCACAAGTGGGACGCAATGGCGATTTATAAAATTAGAAAAACAAGTCATCACAATCGATCTAAATGATTATCCTTTACCTCCAGTAGAGCAAATTCTGAGTTTTTTAGTTTGGATGGTAAAAGAAGGTTGATTTATAATCAGGGGACGAACGAAAATATTAACTCGAATCATCGTGAAGGTCTCCCGCCCAGGACGTTCTTCTTCCACAACTCTCCCAGGCTATAGTCCTCAAGCCACCCATCCAACTTTTGCCGATCCAACCTGCGAAGCGATGATTGCCCTTCCAAATGGTCAACATCTTGGTCGCAACTAAATAGTCGTGAAACCCTTGTCCCGACGAGGGTTGCAAACTAGGGTGTTGATTTTGATGGAATTTCCCCGTTTTGAGTTCATGCAAATTTTGTGTCTACATGAATGTAAAACCTATGTAACATAAGCTTTTGAGGAAATGTCACCGTATCGGAATGCATGAATTTTTATCCACCAAAAAGGCTCAAAGTAAACACCCTAGTTGCAAACCCTAGTCTCATAGCGAAAGTTCTCTATAAGAGAACTAAAAACACACATATTTTATAAATCAAGTCCATTAAAATGGACTTGAGCTATGAGCTTGGGGTTTGCAACCCCAAGCGGTATAAGGAATCTACGACAATCTAAAGAAAATAAAATGTTGGTAACGACAAGGGCTTGAAGCCTGGGGCGGTCTTTGCGGTAAGCGAGGCAATACTGCTCGGCTAAGAAAATAGCGAACCCTGAAACCCCTGTAGAGACGTTAGATGTAACGTCTCTACACCCGTTAACCGAGCAGTATTGGTAAGCGAGGGGTCTGTCCCCCTATTCGCCAGCAGCATCCTTAAAGGATACTGTTGGTCAATTCATAAATGGTTAAACCCCTCACCCTTAAAACCTTTGTTTTGCGTCACTCACCCGCCTTGGAATGTAATTCCAAGGCTAATAGCTCAAGTGCGTTGAAATGCACTCAAATCAAGACATATAGAGCAGCCAGGGGTTAGACCCCTTATTGATTCGCCAGCAGTATCCTTAAATAAGTCGGGGATCTGGGTCTCTCGACTAGTCTAAATTAACCACTACTGATTAACTACTATTAGAATTATCACTAATAAAACTATTTTTAGTAAATAATATTTATTCCTGTATCAAATATCTTGAGTCTAGCAAACTATTTGTCTTAACATCTACATCCCAAATTGCATGTTCCTCATAGTATTTTGCCGACTCATACCAATCTGCTAGATGCAAAATTAAATCTGTCAAACTGCGGTAACGAAATGAATAATCCTTACAGCTTGTGTCGAGCATTCGTATAGGATAATTATCAGAACCATCGCAAATTAAACAAAGGAGAACACCACATTCAGACCAAAGCTCGAATAGGGGAAAGCTTTTTTCTAAAAAATATGCCTTTTGATGCTTGTCACATCGTATTTGTGCTAACCACTCATGGTAAGTAGCAATAGCAGTTCTCAATGACAGGAAATTATAATTATCAAAAATTAGTCCTTCAGCATCTCCATCATGCCACTCATACAGTTCGTATACTTCATCAGGTAAATTGAAAGGTAAGTTTTGAACTTGTTCTTCAATCTCATTATGCGAAATACCAGGTCTTAATTGAGAAGCAAATTTAGGCATATTTACCTGTAACCACAGGTCAATTCTTTTTAGTCCTTCAGTTAATTGTGACATTTGATATTATTATTTTCTTTCTCAACTAAGCAACATCATTAAACGAAACTGTAGGAATTTGATTATAGATAGCTTCATTTTCTTCAATTGCTTGACGTAAATCATGCTGGGTTTGTAAATTTAGCCAAAATTGAGCGCTGTTACCAAAATAACGAGATAATCGCAAAGCTGTATCGGCTGTGATGCTACGTTTTCCACATAATATTTCACTGATACGTGTCTGGGATACGCCTATATCTTTACTTAATTTGTAAGGGGTAAT
>JANNFJ010000031.1:0-6973 GCA_031379725.1 Calothrix sp. OTE_75_metabat_31 | reverse complement strand
TCAGGATTTATCCTACGTTCACGGCAAAGTTAAAGTACCTACCAATGGATGCGTAGCTAGTCCGTTGCTCTAGAACTGAACGATTAAACATTTTTATCGGGTTATAGAAAGTGTCGTTTGGATTTTCTGACTGTGAACATTGTCGAAGCTAACATTACCCGTTTTACGGAGTTTTCAAACATGTCTAATTACGTTTTGATTATCGATACAAAAAGAAAACAGTGTAACCCTGTTCACCCTGGAGCAGCACGACAATTACTTAAAGCTGGGGAAGCTGCCGTATTCCGTCGTTACCCATTCACTTTAATTTTGAAAACTGAGTCAACTGAGCCAGTCAGAGAATTGCAACTAAAAATTGACCCAGGTTCCAAAACAACTGGAATCGCATTAGTACAAGGTGCTTATGTAGTTTGGGGTGCAGAATTGACACATAGAGGTCAAACAATTAAAGCATCTTTAGAGTCTAGAAAGTCAATAAGACGTGGTAGACGAAACAGACATACACGTTATCGTCAAGCTAGATTTTTAAATCGTTCTAGACGTGACGGATGGATTGCGCCTAGCCTGCAACATCGAGTTGAAACTACTCTGACTACGGTAAACAAATTAATTAAGTTTGCTCCAATAACGGGCATATCTCAGGAACTAGTTCGATTTGATTTACAACAAATTGAAAATCCCGAAATATCTGGAGTCGAGTACCAACAAGGTGAATTATTTGGATACGAAGTTAGAGAGTATTTGCTTGAAAAATGGAATAGAAAATGCTCGTATTGCAATATCAAAGATGTCCCGTTACAAATAGAACATATTGTTCCAAAAGCTAAGGGAGGTACTAATAAAATATCGAATCTTTGTTTGGCTTGTGACTCTTGTAACAAGAAAAAATGTTCTCAAGACATTGAGAAGTTTTTAGGTAAAAAACCGGAAATTTTGAAACGAATCAAGTCTCAAGCCAAAAATCCATTAAAAGACGCGGCTGCGGTTAATTCGACACGACGGGAGTTATTAAATCGACTTAAAGCGACTGGATTACCTGTGGCTACTGCATCTGGAGGTAGAACAAAGTTTAATCGAACTCGTTTAGGGTTACATAAAACACATTGGATTGATGCAGCATGTGTTGGCGATGTTGATAACTTGAAAGTTCTGATTACTAAACCATTGTTAATCAAAGCAACCGGACACGGAACAAGACAAATTTGCAGAACTGATAAATTTGGGTTTCCCAATCGACACTGTTCTAGAACTAAGTTTCATTTTGGTTTTCAAACTGGTGACATTGTTAGAGCGGTTGTTAAAACGGGTAAGAAAATTGGGACATATATTGGTCGAATTGCAACCCGTGCTACTGGCAGTTTCAATATCTCTACGCCTAACGGTTTAGTCCAAGGTATCTCACATAAATACTGTTCGGCTATCCACAAAAAAGATGGTTATGGTTATTCGATTTGATAAATACTCAAAGCAGTTAAAACTGCATGAGTCGTTTTTCCTCTCAGGGCTAAAGCCACTGAGTTTCCAAACATCCCAACGAGGTTTATATGACACCAATAGATATCACAACTTTGTCTCTGAGCCTACTGCTAGGGCTAATGATATTTTTGTTCATTTTCCGCATCGTTTTAAGTTGGTATCCTCAAGTCGATTTAAGGCGTTTTCCGTTTATTCTTATCGCATTCCCAACCGAAATATTTTTAATTCCTACGCGTAAAATCGTCCCTCCCATCGGTGGAGTCGATATTTCGCCGATTATCTGGGTGGGAATAGTTAGCCTAATACGCGAAATCTTACTAGGTCAACAAGGGTTGTTAACCATGATGTGAGGAAGGGGAAAGGGAAAATAAATAGAAGACGCGATATATCGCGTCTGGGACATCTCTACTTCTTCCCCTCTCTCATTTCTTGGACAAAATTGGTATAAACCTTGCCTTCCAAGAACTGCGGGGTTTCCATGATTTTTTGATGGAAACTTATCGTCGTTGGTAACCCGGTAATCGCGCATTCGCGTAAAGCTCGTTTCATTCGGGTAATCGCTGTTTGACGGTCGGGACCCCAAACAATCAATTTACCGATGAGCGAGTCATAGTAAGGGGGAATTTGATAGTCAGTGTAAACATGCGAGTCAATCCGCACGCCGGGTCCGCCGGGTGGAAGGTAGCCGCTGATACGTCCTGGCGCAGGACGAAAATCGTGGTCTGGGTCTTCGGCGTTGATACGACATTCAATAGCATGACCGCGTAGCAGTACTTGGTCTTGGGTCAAACGTAATTTTTCGCCTTGGGCAATACGGATTTGCTCAACTACCAAATCGATACCTGTAATCATTTCGGTAACAGGATGTTCGACTTGAATGCGGGTATTCATTTCCATAAAGTAAAAATCACCCGATTGATCCAAGAGAAACTCGATTGTCCCCGCGCCTACATAATTAATAAATTGAGCCGCTTTAACCGCAGCCTGCCCCATTTTTTCGCGTAATTGGGGGTCGAGGGCGGGACTTGGGGCTTCTTCGAGGAGCTTTTGGTTGCGGCGCTGAATTGAGCAGTCGCGTTCGCCAAGGTGAATCACATTGCCGTAGTTATCTGCCAAAATTTGAAACTCAATGTGACGAGGGCGTTCAACGAATTTTTCGAGATAAACCCCAGAATTGCCAAATGCGGCATCAGCCTCACCTTGAGCGGCTTGGAAACACTTGGTAAATTCACTTTCTGAATGTACCAACCGCATCCCGCGTCCGCCACCACCAGCAGTAGCTTTAATCATGACAGGGTAGCCCATTTTACGAGCTACACGCAAACCCTCAACTTCGGACTCTAGTAAGCCCTCGCTGCCGGGAATCGTTGGAACTCCAGCACGTTGCATCGTTTCTTTTGCGGTGGATTTATCCCCCATCATCCGAATGGCTTCGGGTGACGGGCCAATAAAAGCGATGTGATGGTCGGCGCAAATTTCTGCAAATCGCGCATTTTCCGACAAAAACCCATACCCAGGATGAATCGCAGTGGCGTTGCGTGTCAGCGCTGCGGCAATAATATTAGGAATATTCAAATAACTTTTAGCGCTGGCTGGTTCCCCAATGCATACCGCTTCGTCTGCTAGTTGGACGTGAAGCGCATTGCGGTCAACGGTGGAATGCACCGCAACGGTGGCAATTCCCATTTCTTCACAGGCCCGGAGAACCCGCAGTGCGATTTCTCCTCGATTGGCAATTAATATTTTGTCAAACTTCATTTTTTCGCTTCAACATTACTTAATTAAGTAAATTTAAATTTTTCCCGGTCACACCTGAAGCAACAGCCCGACTCTAAATTATGACAGGAGAACTCGCAACTTTATCTTTATTCAACGAAAAGGGTTTAGATGAATGAAAATTACAAGTTTTAACTAGATTACCAAGATTGACTCCAAGAACGCAGGAGCATTAGTTACGTACAGAGAAATTTTTGGCTCTTAGGGGTCGATTCCCTATCCATTTTGCTCATATTGCTCCTGCTGCTGCCCTATTTTATCCTTGGTCTTTGCTGTCGAACGTCAGTAAGAGCGGAAATTTTTGGAAATTTCATTTTTTACATTACACAAATATAATTCTTATGCTATATTTTATATTCAGAGAAGCCTTGCGGATGTGGCGGAATTGGTATACGCGCACGCTTGAGGTGCGTGTGCCTTAATGGCTTGCGAGTTCGAGTCTCGCTATCCGCATTCTAATACCTAAATTTAAGAGTTAATGGTCAAGAGTTAACAACCTATGACTATTGACTCTTAACTTTTTATGGTTTTATAGTAATACTAGGTAAACATTTGTAAAGAATTTTGACAGCTATTACTGCAACAAACAACTTAATACCAACAGTTTGGCATCGTCTCGCGCCAGCTTGGCAAGGTACAGAAGTAGAAATACAACGAGGATTACCACACACTCAATTGTCACCACCTTGGCAGATGCTGCTGTTGGGTGATGGTTCACCTACAAGGCACTTACAGTTGCTTACAGGAGAACCAACTGAGGTTGATGTTATTGATATGTCATTGATTGGCGTAAATTTAGATAATGCGCCTAAGTTGATTGAAGCCGTACCAGGCCCGCGATTGCGGCGGCAAGTTTGGTTGCGTACTGCTTCGGGACAGCGTTTGGCTTATGCTACTTCATGGTGGGAAGCGTCACATGTCGATGAATACTTACAAAACCGTTCGTTACCAATATGGGCGAGTTTAGCGCAGCTTCGTACTGAGTTATACCGTGATGTCCAAGGAATTTATTACGGTGATTCGGCTGCGTTAGAATCCGGATTTAATGCATCTGGTCCATTTTGGGGTCGTCATTATTTATTTTGGCATCATGGGCAGCCTCTGACTTTAATTTATGAGGTGTTTTCCCCTTATTTAGCAAAATACTTGGGACCATCGTAGGTCGGCAAAAATAGGTAGGTAATTAAAAATACACATAATCTCTTGGGAAAATGATATAAATTGAGCAGCTTTTTGCTGTGAATGCAGGCGATCGTTAATAGATGTGCCTGCCTTAAATTGAGAGTGCAGGGTAATTCGACAAAAAAGCAAATTATTAACTCCTTTTTGAGCAAAATTATCATTTTTGACTTAAATAAGAAATTAACTAAAAATATGTATCTTTATTTTTTGTGCCAGTTTTTAAACTGGTACTTTTACAATGAGCAATAAACTGATATAAGCATGTTCGTTAATGTATAAGCTGTAAATGTGTTACACATTAAAACGATATAAGTCTGTGTACATAAATTATTAACGATCTCGCTTGCAACTACGACCACCAACTTAAAATGCAACTCCTGTTGGCATATCCAATGTATTTAGAAACCCATTGAGTTAACTTATCATTTGAGGCTAAGTTGAGTTGCAACCCAATAAATGTGTTCGCTATTTTTTATGAGGTATTAGTTTAAATGCCCCTGCCTGTCGTATCTGCTTTAGTCAAGAAAAACAAAAAATCGTCACTGGTACTCACCCTCTCATCTGCCGGGTTATTAATTGGTGGTAGTATCGCCACGTACTGGCTGTTAACGCACTTTAAACCATTCTCCAGAGATTTGCCACGCTTTGCTAATATAATTCCTCAAGATGCTCTATTTACGGTTTCTGTGACTACCGATACCAAACAGTGGCAGCAATTGCGTCAGTATGGCACAAGCGAGGTTCAAGCCGAACTTGATAAAAATTTAGTCCAATTACGCGATCGCTTTCTCACTAATAACGGCTTCGATTTTCAAAAAGATATCCAACCTTGGGTAGGGTCAGAAGTCACAATCGCAGTTCTTACCCCCGATGCTAGCAAACCTCCATCTAAACCTGTGGCTACTGATAGCGAAGTTGCCAATAGCCAGCAAATAATGATGGTTCTACCTATCAAAGATCCACAAAATGCCAAAAACATCCTGGCACAGATAAAAGCTCCCCAAGGTAAAAATTGGAGCGATAGAACTTATCAAGGTGTAGTAATTAAAGAAGCCGATGCGAATAGTACGGGGGAAAAATTTTCAGCCGCTTTGATTGATGATAAAGCTGTTCTAATTACCGATAATCCCCAAGCTACAGAAAAAGCCATTGACGCTTATAAAGCCAAAACCACATTATCGAAAGCTCCAGGCTTTGCCGATAACTTCTTGAAAATTTCCAACAATCAACCTTTTGCCCAATTTTACATTAACGTACCGCAGGGAGCAAAAATAGCGAGCGCTTCTCCCAACCGTCAGCTACCTGCCCAAGTTCTGACACAACTCCAAAATAACCAAGGTTTAGCAGGGACAATTTCTTTAGAATCCGAAGGAATCCGTTTAAAGGGTATTTCCTGGTTGAATCCCAACAGTCAGCGAACGCTTGCGGTAGAAAATGATGCCGGAAAAATGCAAAATCGCATTCCTGCCGAAACCTTAATGATGCTGTCAGGTAGCGACTTACCCAAAGTTTGGGCAGATTATGTTTCGACATCCCAGGGTAACCCGCTGTCACCAATTGCACCCGAACAATTGCGTACTGCCATTAAAAATTCAATTAATATGGATTTAGACCGGGATTTGCTCAGTTGGATGGGTGGTGAGTTTGCCATGTCCGTGGTTCCGACTGTATCGAAGCAAGGCACGGACGAGAATTTTCGGGCAACATTGGTATTTATGGTACAAGTTAGCGATCGCGCTCGTGCGGATGCATCAATAAAGCAAATCGATGAGGTGATGCGGAGTCAGTACCAATTCAAAATCCAGGAATCAAATGTCGCTGGAAAGTCAGTTATCAGTTGGGTTGCGCCTTTTGGTACTTTAACAGCGAGTCATGGCTGGTTGGATGATAATGTTGTATTTTTGACAATAGGTACACCAGTTAATGATAAAATTATACCTAAGCCAAGTAACTCATTAGCAAGTGCATCATCGTTTCAAAAAACTGTTCCTTCCGAACTTAATTCAATCAACGGTCAATTTTTCTTTGATGTGGAACGCAGTGGAAAGAATTTTCCCTTAATTACATTATTTCCCAACCAACAAGCATTTCTAAATGCAACACGTTCCATTGGTATGACCAGCGCAATTAGCGATAGTCGCAGCACCCGTTACGATGTGTTTGTAGCTTTGAAAAATTCCCCACTCCCCTAATTCCCCAGAAACATTATAGGATCGTATTTATTGGAATAAATAATTTACAAATCCTTTGGGGGAACGCTTTATGAATTTTGCCAATCTGGTTGTCCTCCAGAACTGGCTGGACAATGCCTCGTTCGCAGTTTTATTTGTGACCATGCTTGTTTACTGGTGTGGTGCTGCGTTTCCAAATCTCCCCTTATTGCCTGCTTTGGGTACTGCGGGAATGGCGATCGCAAATCTTTGTATTGCGACTTTACTCGGTGCAAGATGGATCGAAGCGGGCTATTTTCCCCTTAGCAACTTGTATGAATCGTTATTTTTCTTAACGTGGGGCATTACGGCTGTACATCTGTTTGCTG
>JANNFJ010001406.1:0-3503 GCA_031379725.1 Calothrix sp. OTE_75_metabat_31 | reverse complement strand
GTTGGATACAGGTAATATCGGGGTTTCCGATTTCCCACCGATTGCAATGTGGTGGATTTTGCAATAACTCAAACCCATCCTCCGGGTCGTCGCTATCCTCGATGCTACGAGCTTTCCCCTTGGAGTATCGCTGCTACTAATAAGAGGTCAGACACCAATATTCTTATTTTTTCGGGTTTATCAAGTTAACTTATTGGCTGATCCTTACGATATTGCTTCAACTTCGGGATATAAATCTCGATACTTTTCCCAATTCTTTTGTATAAATTGCTTGCCAAAATCTGTAATGAATATGCGGTATTCCCAATCTGCATTTCCCTTATACGTTGTTTTTTTCTCTTGTACTAACGCACCAGATTTATAATTGCGGAGTCGTAACCAAACTTTCCATCCAATCCCACCATAAAACTCAAGTTCGTCAACATCTTTTAATCCCTCATCGCCTGCACGGTATGCTTTAACTAACGCTTTCCATTGGTAATCGCGTAAAGTGCCAACTGGTAATTTTTTCGGTGCTGGTTTGTCTAATCCTACACGCGCCACTCGCCTGCCAAAAGTTGTTAACTTGACGTATAGAAGCGAAGAACCAAAGAAACCTTGTTCGTGTTTGCATTCAATTATCTTGCGCTCTCTTAATGCCTCAAAAGTACTTCCTGACCCTTCATCGATTAACTTTTCACTTTTTAATAAATCTCTTAAATAACTATCTGCACTGTACGACAACCATCGCCACACAGAAGCTGGACGACTCGATATACCAGATGACCATTTGCCACGTTCGTAGTCTTCGGCATTTCGATCCGCTTCGTAAATGCATGAAAGATATTTTTGCTGGCGAGGATTAAGAGAATTCCATACTTCAAGGGAGTTTTCGGGCATGACCGTTGCACCCAAATTATTACTTAACTAATTTTTGCATAAAGTGATAGTGCAGGTTTATTATTCGATTCAGTCCCTGTAACTTCTTTTCTAATCGTATGGAACTTTATACAACGAGACAAGCATTAAAAAGCGAATTGCTGCAACGAGTGGAAGTATTAGGATTGCAGCAAGCAATATTTCCATCGTCAGAAGAATCAATCGACAAGATTGTTATCCAACTAGAAAACGTTAACCCAACTCCCCAACCGTTAAGTAGTTTGAGTTTACCTACGCTTGAAGGTGACTGGCAACTAATATATGCTTCTAAGGGAACGGTTGTAACCCGTCAACTTGCATCAAAGAGCGAATTTTTGGGTGGAATCAAAATTAAACGTGTGGGACAAACTTTAATTGCAGGTAATGTTACAAAAGTTAATACTACCAATGCCGCTGTATTTGAATTGCCCTTACTAGGGGAATGGATGGTGCAAGCTCATGGAGTTTGGACGTGGGGTGTGGATGAGAAAACAGCCATAGTTTGTTTTGATGCATTTTCAGTGCAAGCAACACAGCTATTTGGTATGTCAAGTTGGAGCCTACCCCAATTAAAAATCCCGGTACTAGAATTTCTCCGCAACGAAGCCGTGTGGATAACTTCGTATTTAGATGAAGAAATTAGAATTGGGCGCGGTGCAACTGGGAATTTATTTGTGTTTCGCCGCGAGTAAAAGGCAATCGTGCAAACTGCTAGACATATGGATTAGGCGATACCGCAAGGTAGTCGCATAATTTCATCGCAGTGCCAACATACGTACATTCATCACGTTCTTACAAACACATTGATAATAAATAAGTAAATAATCAACCAGGTGTGCAAAAGCGTGTTCAACTAGCAGGGGGGACATACTTTTACGCTCGATTTATAAATTCAATGCACGGTTGTAAATCCTATATCAATCGCTCTTGTATGCATTTCACAGTTACACGCTATGCACTTCATGCATGAAGCCAACCAGTTGCACGTGGTTGGAGAAGGTAAAATCAAGGGTTGACATGGGAATTATTGCGCCAACCGCATCAAAAATGCAAAGTAGCGCAGGTGGTTGGTATCAAAATTTTTATAAGTAAAATTACATAATAAATTGTATTTATTGCTGCTAATCTAATTCACCTTCTTTTTTGAGCCATTCTTCGATGAGTTCTTTGGCAATTTCGCTCATCGGTTTATCGCGTTTGGCTGCTGCGACTTTAAATTTGCTTTTAAGTTCTTTGGGAAGATACATACTCAGTTCGGCGTGCCCTTCGGGGATACGTTTGGTCATTAGCGACTTGGATTATTGACAACCTTTTATTGTCGCATGAAGAATTTTTATACCCAATTCAACCACGTTTAACGCCTAATCGCCTGATACGTGGTAGTATAGATATGTTAATTCGGTAAGCAATTAGGACAATGCTTGATACGGTTGACTTTCGGGGTATTTATCAGGGGGTATTAGGAAGAAGTATTTCAGATTCGCAATGGTGGCGGGTCAGGAGCGCATTTAAGCGATCGCACTTACCAATCACTGAAGAGAATATGAGAACCTTCGCCCTTTTGAAGCGTTCCAGCCCCAGGTTGAAGATTGCGGTTAAAGATTTGATTGAAATCAACGCTCAAATCAACAGCTATGTAAACAAAGCCGTGACGTTTAGGGGTTGCGAGATTGAGGGCATTATCTATCAAGACTGGAAGATAAACCCGCATCAAACAACATTTTGTAGATGGTTTAGCGATATTGGCGGGTTTAACCGACACAAAAGTTATCGCGCTGTCGATGTGGCACACGTATTAATTTGCGCCAGGGTTTATCTATTTAAGCAACGCCAAAATATTTCACCCAAATTTACACTACGTTATTAACCTATGTCACCAAGCTATTTAGAGAAAGGTAAAAACTATAGTTTTAAAGGTAGAAAAACCCCGATTAAATTTCTCTATCAATGTCCTTGGGCTGCGATTCGATATCCCAAGTATGTGTTTGAGGGGACGAATGGGGGAAGAATCGAGCTTTCACCGAATGCCGTACACAAGCAAGTTTTTGAAGTCTCACAAGAAGACTAGATGTAAAAACACCACAAAACATTATGGACACATTAACCGATTTTATATTTTTACGCGAACAGATTGCAGATAGATATAACCCCTATTACCAAGGGGAATATCTGGTTATTCAAACAGCACCACGTCGAATTAAATTGCATGTCGAATATCGTACTTATGATTACAGTAAAGCCGTAAGTAGGTGCGAACTTGAAAATCTTGCCCATGACTATAGCTCATTTGCTGTAAGAGTTTTTCATGAAGGTAAGCTATGGAGGCTTAATATTAATGGGCATCCAACTAAACCATCAGAGCAACAAAGTTGGGACATCCATCCAGATTATTTAGCAGCACATTACGACCGAAACAGCAACGGCGAGATAGTAGTTCACGAATGCAGCTACCCTTATTTTTCGGCTTTAGTAGCTCGTCGTAATAGATATGGAGAGTTTATCGATATTGCTCAACCTTTGACTTGTCTGCAAGAAGATGCAGGTAGAGAAATTAACGCTTGTCCTAATTGCGGGTACTCGCTGGTTGAAGAAGATGAGGATGATGA
>JANNFJ010001398.1:0-3239 GCA_031379725.1 Calothrix sp. OTE_75_metabat_31 | reverse complement strand
CCTCTAGAAACGTTTCTCTAGAATTAAATTGGCTATCCTCTAGAACTTTTTCTGGCGGTGCAGAACCTTGACAAAAATCTTCCTCTTTTAAGCAATGGCTACTCAAATTCGATACGACTTCAATATAAGGAGTCGTTTCTTGGGGCGATCGCGGTTCTAGATTTTTTTCTAGCGAAAATGGTGCTTTATCCTCTAGAACCGTTTCTCTAGAATTAAATTGACTATCCTCTAGAACTTTTTCTGGCGGTGCAGATTCGTGACAAAAATCTTCTCTTTGATCAAAAACTGAAATTGGTACTTGCACCACTCCATACTCATCAAATACTTCCTTAAACCGCTGCCAATTCTCGCCCCAATACACCAGGCAATGCGCTTGCCGTGCTGATAGCCTTGGTTGGTAGCTGGTATCGAGGAATTTAATTCGACCAGTCCAGAAACAAGCAACCTGACTTTTTAGCACTGGAGATAACCATTTAGTATCCGTTGCAGCTGGTACTAAAGCGATCGCCTCCAACAAGCGTCCCGATTCATACTCGGCTTGCAGCTTCTTCATCCATTTGCCGGGGCACGAGTAGGGAGGGTTCATGAATACGCGCCCGAACCAGTCTTTATTTAAACCGTCATCAGCGGCAGTAAAATGTGTGTTTGCGGGTATGTGTTTGCCGTCATCCGCGCAGGGGTCGAGGTCAATTGCACCCATTACCTCAACTATTGGTAAAACAACAAGGGGCGGAGTGTACCAACAATCGGAATTTGGTTTATTACTATTTTCTGATAATTGAGAACGATACTCATGTTGAGAATAATCGCTTTGTGGCTCACTGTCATTGTTAGAACTATCGGGGGTTGGCGGTAACAGTAATGAAGCTAGTTCAGTAGTAGCAGCAATATTAAAAAGTCCTTGTTTCCCCTTAACTGCAAAGGGTTCTGTAATAGGTTGGATATTTTCTAATTTCCACGCATACCGACCTACTTGCCAATCTCCGCACAAAATTTCGGTTCGTGACTGCTGTTCGATAAATTCAGCCGTCATTTCGATACAATCGGTTAAATCGCACAGAGCGATCGCACACCCATGCGAAAAATTTTCCCAAGGTGGTAATTGGAGCTTCTCACAAATCTTCAAATATTGCTTGTGCTGCTTAGAATTCACTGTAGTCGAGCAAATTAGTAATTTTCCTCTGTAATTGGTCTTCCAACTTCGAGTTTCATAATGCTTCAACCCCAGTGGGATTAAAGATGCCCAAGGTTGCCACAAACTAATGGCTTTTACAGCACAACCTGATGACTCCTCTATCGTGTCATTTGACGAGGGAATTAAGGTACAAGACGCGCCGGAGGGCGATCGCAGCGATTCGGGGGTCGAGGATATTTCCGAGGGCGGCTCGACGAGCGCGAGTAATTCGGTTGCCGCTCGGCACTCCTGCGGGTCTGTCCAACCTATCGGCAGCCCAAACTCCTGTTCTAACCATTCGGGGTTGAAGACTTCGTTCTTCCCAATTATCCCTAGTTTCTTCGCAGTCGCTTCGGATTTGGTATTCCCAGGGGGTCGGCTCGATGTGGAACTTTTCGACAACGCACCGGGACGTGGCAACAAGTAAGAGGCGGCTTCCTCTCCAGGGAGTTTTAAACTGGGTTGTTCCGACAACACACCACCCCGCATCGTACCCGCTGGAGTAAAGCTCCCTGAGCATCTGTTGGAAATATGAGCCGGGTTCGGCTCCGGGAACAATGGCGGCTGATAGCAATCCAGGCACGTTTTCGAGGCAAAAGAACTTGGGTTGGCTTCTTCTAACAATTTGCAAGATTGCTCCGATACAGTCTCGCTCGTCATTACTTCCCAAACGTTTTCCTTCGAGGGTGAACGGTTGACACGGCGGACTCGAACAGAGCAAATCGACTGTTCCGGATTTAACGTACAGTCCTCGCACGTCTGGATGGATGGTGACTCCAGGGAAGCGATCGCGCAGTCGGGCACAACAAAATTCGTCTCGTTCGCATAATCCATTTAACTTAAACCCTCCAGTCATAAGCATTGCCAAAGGAAACCCAGCGCCTACACCGCTGCATAAATCAATTACTGTAAGCATGATTAGTAGAATTCAGTGGTCAGGAGTCAGTAGGTAATAAGTAATAAAAGAATTCAGTGCAATTGAAAATTCTGACTTGGTGGATTCTGACTTCTAACTCATGATTGTTGCCAGCTATTGCGAGCCAAGTTTTTAAATTTAGTAAACTGTCCATCGAAAAGTAGTTTTATTGTTCCCGTCGAACCGTCGCGGTGTTTAACCATAATCGCTTCGCATATACCTCGTTCGGGCGAATCTGGGTTGTAGTATTCGTCGCGGTAAAGCATGATTACTTTGTCCCCGTCCTGCTCAATTCCGCCTGAGTCTCTCAAATCGCTAAGTATAGGGCGTTTATTCGGTCGCCCTTCGACCCCACGCGAAAGTTGAGATAAACAAACAATTGGTACTTGTAGCTTCATCGCCAACCGTTTCAACCCGCGTGTAATTGCAGCTATCTCGTTATTGCGGTTGCCGCCGCCGTTCCCATCCATCAATTGCAAATAATCAACCACCACTAGCCCCAATTCCCGCCGCTCAATCGATGCTATGGAGCGACATTCAGCTTCAAAATACGAGAGCGATGGTGTGGCACATTCATTTAAATATATCGGTAGCCTGGACACATTTTTTACTGCCTCGCTCAAGGTTCCCCACTGGCGATCGCTTATCCTCCCAGTTTTGAGATAATTACCCTCGATATTGGATTCACTCGACAGCAGCTGCATAGCAACTTGAGTTTTACTCATCTCCAAAGAAAACAGCACCACAGGAAGATTTTTGATTTGGGCAACATTAAAGCCAATTTGTGCCGCCGCTGCTGATTTACCCATCGATGGGCGACCCGCAATAATAATCAAGTCGCCGCGATTAAAACCACCACTCATTAATGCGTCAAGGTCATAGAAACCTGTAGGAATGCCAGGGTTGGATACTCCTTGGTTTCTTTCTTCTACTTGTTGGTAAACATCCATCATCACAGCAGCGATATGACTCGTACTCGATGCGGGGTTTTGCCCCTGTTGCAAATCGTAAATATAAGTTTGCAACTGTTCAAAAGCTTGCTCTAATGAAACCTCATCATCAGATTTATGCTGTAATTGGGCTGCCATATTACTCAATTTCCCAAGTTGGCGACGCTTCCATTTCGAGATCACAAGCTCCGCTAAACTA
>JANNFJ010001373.1:0-1617 GCA_031379725.1 Calothrix sp. OTE_75_metabat_31 | reverse complement strand
ATTAATGGGAGGGTTGCGGTCTGCACAATCTGGCAGTTTGACAATTTTGGGTCAAGAAATTTGCGGTGCGACCAAAAAGCAATTAACCGAACTGCGTCGCAATATTGGCTATATTTTTCAAGCACATAACTTGATGACATTTTTAACAGCTAAAGAAAATGTACGGATGTCATTGGAATTGCATGATGCTTTTTTAGAAGGGGATATCAACGCTAAAGCTACGGAGATATTAGAAACAGTCGGGTTGGGTAATCGTGTCGATTATTACCCAGAGAGTTTGTCAGGGGGACAAAAACAACGGGTTGCGATCGCACGGGCACTGGTGAGTCATCCTAAAATTGTCCTAGCAGATGAACCGACTGCAGCGCTAGATAAAAAATCGGGACGCGATGTGGTGGAATTGATGCAAAAATTAGCCAAGGAACAAGGCTGTACAATTTTGCTCGTCACTCACGATAACCGTATTCTCGATATAGCCGACCGAATTGTGTATATGGAAGATGGACGGTTGATAAGTGATGGTGTTGATGCAGTGACAAAAGTACATTAAGAAATATCGTTGGTGTAAGTAGGTAGGCACGAATAAACAGAGGTTTGTAGTTGCGCTTTAGCGCTCTAGATATAAGCGTTAAAGCGCAACTACGAGCCTTTACATAAATTTATATAGTTCGGTTTTTCTGTACTGACCTACTTAAGATACATACATTTTTAAGGATTATACTCAAATTCATTTTGGGAGCGCTTACCTATCCAATCGCCTGCTGGGGTTTGTCCAACTTCGTAAATATAGCTAAGATCCCAAAAGCTGATATTGTAGAGGGTGCGATCGCGTAAGCATTTATTCATAAATTGGCTGAGTTTGCGACTGTTGTAGGCATCGTTAGCATATTCGACTGTTATTTTTTCCGTTACTACCATTTTTGCAATTTGCAAAGCGGTGGCGATTGCAGTTATTTTTGTTTCTGCTAAAGCCCCAACTATATGATGTTGGTATGTATAATTGTACGCACCGTGATAATAACCGTAAATCGTAATAGGGCTAATTTTATCGAGTATCGATTGAATTTGTGTTGTAATAATTTGGTTGTTTTCACCTAGTAATTTTACTGGATAAATTATTGGTTGCTTTTTTGATTGATTGCGCTTTTCGTCGTGCCTATAACTACTTACTTGGTCAGGCACAATCGGAGCAAGGCAAAGCCAATGATTATCGTCAGTTTTTCCAACTACAATTGAGACAAAATAATCAGGGTGTCCCGATTTAATTTTGGAGATAGAGGGGATCAATAAGTTATAAGCCTGTAGATTTTGCAGGGTTTTAATAATATTTAGAAGTTGTTGATAGTAATTTTTGCGTTCTTGAGCAATGTTTTTATTCCAAATATCATTTTTACGTTCCGAACGTGTAGGAGCATATTCGTAGTCAAATTTTTCTTGATTAGTTGGAGTTCCCCACTCTTCAATATTTTGCCAATGCTCAAAAGCTAGCTCCACATCAGTGAGGTGGACAAAGCCCTCAGAACTCATTAGATTCCAAAGGGTAAAATCACCTTGAATTGTGCTTTCCCAAACAAAAGTATTGGAGCAGAGAATTTCGAGAGTGCCAAGGAGTTGTTC
>JANNFJ010001357.1:0-3048 GCA_031379725.1 Calothrix sp. OTE_75_metabat_31 | reverse complement strand
GAGCAAAGGCATATTAAACAGATTTATAAATGGTTCACCCTCTTTAAAAGCCCAACCGTTACCGCGACGCTGAATAATTCGATAGTAAACAGGATTCGCTATTATAGTACTTGAGTCTGACATAATATGAATATACCTTTATTCAGAAAGATAGCCCCTAGCTACTAACTAGGGACTATCGGTTTAACTAGTTGTCATTATTCTGAGATTTGTCTTGCGGCTTTGAAGCCACATCTTCCAAATCGTCTTTGACAACCTCTGAGTCTACAAGGTAAATTTCTCCAGAAACGTTATCCCGCTTTTCCCAAAACTGAGAAAGAGTGCGGATAAAGACTTTAACTGGATTCAAAAAACCTCGATAACCGTTACTATTTTTGCTCAATAAACACCTCCTTTTTGGTAATTGGGGACAATGCAATGTCCCCATATTTATTTTACCATTTTTACAATATAAATTTAACCGTTTTTAATAGATAAAGGTGATTGATTGGTGGCGATTAAGATAATTTGACCTTGAGCGATCGCATCTAACAATTGACCAGTTGACCCTTCTTCACCGTGAATATAACCCAGTGATTGCGCGATTTGTTTCAGCTTGTCGCCTGTCTCAAGTGCAACCCGTGCGTGAAGATTTGTACGGTCGAGTTTTTTCCTACCTGCCATATACGTCAACCGTAATTGATTATAAATGGTTTACATAAATAAGATAGCAAAAATAGCGATAATCGATATTGCTTTTTGGAAATAATAACGCTTACTAAAGATTCCCAGTTAAGGCTTCCCACTAGTACTAAGTTGGTACACCTTAACAGGGGTACTCTTAACTCCTAACTTTCATTCCCGCACCATTCTTACTAGCCGTATCTTCCATGACTTCTACACCAAAGGTACGACCGAATACTTTTTCGACTTTATAGCCGGAATCAATTGATTCAAGCGGGTCTTTCCGCAGACGGTGACGAAGACACAGTGTAATTACGCGACGTATATCGTCAATTGTTACTTCGGTACGACCTTCAAAAGAAGCGATCGCTTTGGCTGCCCGATTGGTAACAATATCCCCCCGCAATCCATCGACATCGAGTTCGGAACAGACTTCGGATATTTTCACCCGTAAATCATAATCCAAATTTACCGAAGGCAATAAATTTTGAGCGTTGATGATGCGTTGCTGTAAATCATCTTGGTGTTGCTGATATTTTTCCAAAAATGGCTGAGGATTTTGGTCAAAATCCGACCGTTGTTCAACGATTTGCACCCGCAAAGCAGGTTCCTTGACGGTGCGAATTTCAGCGTGCATCCCGAAACGGTCGAGTAACTGCGGACGTAATTCACCTTCTTCAGGGTTTCCCGAACCAACCAACACAAACCGGGCAGGATGTCGAATCGAAATACCTTCCCGTTCTACGGTATTCCAACCACTGGCAGCGGAATCGAGGAGGACATCAACTAAGTGATCATCTAACAAGTTGACTTCATCAACATACAAAATTCCCCGATTTGCCTTTGCCAACAAACCCGGTTCAAAAGCTTTTACCCCTTCCGACAAAGCCTTTTCAATATCAATTGTGCCGCAAACTCGGTCTTCGGTTGCACCCAAAGGCAAATCAACCATTTGTACCTTGCGTTGTACTACGGGAATATTTGCCCCGGATTGCAAAGCGTTGCGAACTTCATCACCCATTACTTCGGGGTCGCTGGGGTGACTGTTGAAAGGGTCATTTTCCACCACAGGAATTTCAGGTAGCAAGTCAGCCAACGCTCGAATAGTGGTAGACTTTCCCGTACCGCGATCGCCCATTATCATTACACCACCGATTTTGGGGTCAATGACATTCAACAGCAGTGCCAGCTTCATTTCTTCCTGACCGACAATTGCTGTGAATGGGAATACACGACGGGCACTGACTGTAGATTGAGCAGTTTGACTCACGCTGATGACCTTTTATATTTTTTTCTTACTACGTCCTTTATTGTGCCATAGGTGGGGGTAGTAGGAATGCGATCGCGTTGAAATCAATATTTTTGGTTATCGACAAGATTGTAGGGGCAGTTTATAAAACATTAGCCAAATTCAAAATAAACCCAGGTAAAACATCCTCCCCTGATAAACTAGTTGGAGAATTCAAAACTTCCACCTCTTGGTTAGGACGATAAATTTCCACTTGCTGATCTTGAGGATTAATCAACCAACCCAAACGCAAGCCATTTTGAATATATTCCCGCATTTTTGCTTGCGTATCCGCTAAATCATCGCTTTGCGAAACTAACTCCACCGCAAAATCGGGACACAAAGGTAAATACTTTTTCTTTTGCTGTGGTGTTAATGCATCCCATCTTTCCTGCTTTATCCAGGATGCATCAGGGGAACGTGTCGCACCATTTGGTAATTTAAAACCAGTGGAAGAATCAAAAGCTTTCCCTAAATTATTTTGACGATTCCAAATACCTAAATCAATGTATATTTCAAAATTACGGTTTCCCGTTTCTCCCCCCGTTGGTGACATAATCACTAATTCCCCTGATGATGACAATTCCAACCTCAAATCTTGATTGACAGCCACAAGCTGCTCAAATTCCTCATCTTTAAATTTTAATGCCAAAGGTAATTGTAAGGTTAAAGCTGTCATAATCAACTTCTCACGGCGAAAATTTTCCTAAAATCCAACCTATGCGCTGCTAACAATTTGCGCTTTGCTTCCACTTGCATTCTAGTACCGTGCGGCGGAAATAAGCATACCATTGTAGTGCGTAGGCAAAGCCAGCCCGCAGGGCTTACATCTTGCTCGCTTTATAAAGTATGCGAGCAAGATGCTCGCACTACTTTTTATATCAAAATTAAAATATTTTTAAAATGGTATGGTTATTTACGCCATGCTGTACTAGCCTCGTAATTAATTTTGAAATTAAGAGGGCGCAATGCCTTGCGCCCCTACGGTGTGATTTAATTACCAGCAAAAATGCTATGTAATATTTATAAAGAAGTCCTTGCCTTATTTTACTCTACATTTAATCAAGTCGTAGGGGCGGGGTCTCCCCGCCCCTTGT
>JANNFJ010001331.1:0-5321 GCA_031379725.1 Calothrix sp. OTE_75_metabat_31 | reverse complement strand
CCCTCAAAACTTATGACATGAAGCACTGCTTTGAGAAGTTTCGGAAAGCTATTTAAATCCAAAAACGCATTTAAATAACCGAGTCAAAAATTTGTTGTGCAGTTAGGTTTAGTTGGGGAAAAGTGGGAGACTTGATAAGTTCTGAACTCCTAAAAGGTGTCATTTGATACTCTCCATCGATTAACTCGCAGATGAAAATTGTAGGAATTTTGGGGTTGCCTATAAACTTACGTCCCCCTAGTCCGGCAAAATCTACAATCCAATATTCGGGAATACCCATTCCTACCCTTCGGGAAGGGCTTCGCCCAACATAATCACGAAGTTTGTTGTAATAGTCATCTTGCCAATTGGTACTGACTATCTCAATTATTAAAGGCACGGATTCAGGATCAAGGAGTGTAGATTGATTTTTCCACAATGGTTCATTTTTGAGGTTATCACGGTTAATGACCAACATATCGGGTATGTAAGCTGATTTTGCATTGGGTGTTTTCACGAATGCAGATGCTAAGACTCGATAAGATAAATTTAATTTTTCAATTTCTAATAATATTAGTTTAAGTAAAAAACTAATAATATCCGTATGGTCTCCCGTTGCTGGTGGCATTTCAATAATTACACCATCGTGTAATTCATAACGTACTACTGAATTTTCTGGATACCATTCGATAAATTCATCGAAAGTATAAAGTTTTATTTCTGCTTGTGTTTGGGTCATCGTTTTTAGGCGCGTGATTTTATATTTTCTGTCACATATTTCTTAATGTAATCAATCAAAATACTGTTCATATTCGATTTGTTCGAGACACACGCAGTTTTAAATTCGTGACGCAAATTGTCAGGCAAAACAACTTTTATCATCACAAGTTTTTCCTCATCGGGTTCATTCATGCTTTAAACAGCAATTTAATAGAGTCATTTTTACATTAACACTTGAATGGTCAAAATGGGAAGTATGGGAAGTATGGGATGCACTATTGAACCGAGTGAGGGTATAGATATCAATACTGCTGAAGGGGTGTAGAGACGTTACATGTAACGTCTCTACAAAGGTTTCACGGTTCGCCCCAATCAAAACCTACGCAGTATTGGTATAGATATGACAGTTGACATGTTGGAACAATCGAGACTTTTGTAAACTAAGCTACTAGATAATCTAAGTATTGTTAGTTTACTCTTAGAGGTACAAGATATAAAGCGAGAATAGTTTATGACTCTCGACAACCAAGAAAAATGCCGACTTATTCTTGTTACTTTGCAAGAAGAAATTAATACTTTAATTCTTGAACTAAATAAAAGGGTTGATGTCGGATTTACTGATTTTAAAGAAGATATTCAATATGAGTTAGCTTGTCAAATTGCTCTGCTACAAAGTCTTTCAGAATATATTTTAATAATCCAAAAAAAGAAATATAAAAATATTGCTAAATGTTTGACTTTGCGATCTAAATTTAATTCTGTCCAAATAGCAATTAATTTACTTCTATTACCTAAAAAAGAATCAATAATTCTTGCCAAAAAGATTAGACACAATATTGAATATTTTCTCAATAATAAAAAACATCTAGGTTTTGTCAGCACCTTTTTTAAAAAAGCTGTTCGAGAATGGTCTGCACCAACAAAAGTACTTTTAGGTTTAGCGTTAGCAATTCCAATTTATCCGGTTGCAATTTTATTTTCCTCTGTTGCTGTCAAAGGAGCATCAGTAATTGTTACCCCAGAATTTTGGGAAAATATGGGGGGTATAGCACCAACATCAAACACCGATACTGTTGCCAAAAATAATCAACAAAAAAGCTCACCCCAGGATATAGCAAACACATTTAATAATCTAACCTTAGCAACCGTGGTTGCTTTAGCTGGAGCATTAGGTAGTATAATTAGTATTTTAATTAGAATTCAACAATATCAGGATAGCGATTACAAAGGTTCATCTGCACCAATTCTGGTTGGATTTGCTAAACCTTTTATTGGAACTGCATTCGGGTTATTTTTATTTACGATTATTAACTCGAATATTCTGCCAATAATTAAGGTTCCTGATTCTGGCAATAATACACAAAGAGATTCAGATATTCGATATTATTTCTTCTTTTCTATAGCATTTATAATTGGTTTTAGCGAACGATTGGCTAAAGATATCATTGAACGAACCGAAGACACGATTTTACCAGATGTTGTCCAAGAAATTAAGCAAGAGGTTCAAAATGCAAGTCATGATATTCAAAAAACTATGCCTATAGTTCAAGAAGCAAGTGAAACCATTATTGCTCGTCAAGATAGTGAATCTTGAAATAAAAATTACAACTTCTTATTTTTACCTTCCAGGAAAGAAACACTACCTATACCCTGCAAAATTCCACGACCAATTAAACCCAAACCACGACCAATTATTTGGGTCAAAATAAAAACTGCCCCACTACCAAAAAACGATAATAGCGATTGCAAACGAGGTGCGATCGCATCCCTCAACTCAAGTATTAATGTCACTACAAACGGAACACCCGTAAGTTGTGTCAATTCATAATTACGTGGAGCATAAATCGAAATCTTCGCTAACCCTCTTGGTGCAAACACAAATAATTCGTAACGACTTTCAAAAATAGCTTGGGGTTCTTGAACTAAGTTTCTCAATCGATACTTCCACGATAAGTTATTCCGAAATCTCTCTATTTCTCTTGTCGATATATACTGACGGTCGTAAAAGTTCTGCTTGATTGTCTCAACATCAGCTAATCGATTCAGCAACGGTTGAATCACACTATTAGCAATTTGAATCAAAACATTTTCTAAAATCATCAGTGCGTGAGATTTTGCTTCGGCACTATTTGCAGAATACAGTGTATTTTCAATATACAGTTCTGACTGAAAAATTAGATATGACAACAAGTCGATAAATAATGGAATCGAATTCAAAATTTGATTTTGTACAGCTTCAGCATCTTGCAACAATAAATTAACTATTTCTATATTTGTATTCCCAACCCGCACCCGCGAAAATTTACCAAAAAACTCGGTTGTAATTATCTGCCACAAATCGCGCAAAATTACATAATGCAACTCGTGCAACTGATCAATATCAACTTGAGAATTTCGCAACTCATCCAAGATTGCCGCTAGCTTTTGCAAAATTAGATATAGCAACTCGCGTTTTTTTTCAACCCGCAAAATATCTATTTCTAAAGAAGTTCCCGTAACATTTTGTAATGGTAACTGAAGTTGTGAAACACAAGATGCGAATAAATCGGATTGTAAAGCTCTCGGACTCAGCAAAAAAGGAAAATTACTGATACTCGATGCATCGTTTGCTTGTGGGATATTACTAAGTAAGTCCGGGAGATTAGTTGTAACTTCAGTTTCTTCTGTTGGCAGTTGTGTCACTAATAAATGATTTAAAACCCAACGTGCAGCAAGCAATTCACGTTGTTTTCCAGCATAAACTGCTCGATCGAGTATGGGTAATCCGGGAATTTGTAATTGTCCTTTAACTTGTGACAAATTGATTTGAATATACCGATTTCCCGATAACCGTAAATCATTAATTAATCGAGTAAACCGTAGGGGCGGGGTTCCCCCGCCCTTTATTGTTCCCCTGCCCGTCATTGTTCCCCCGCCCTTGATTGTTCCCCCGCCCCTTATTGTTCCCCCGTCCCTTATTAAGCAAGGGTCTAAAGAATTTGAAGAGGGTACAAGAATATTTCCTTCTCTTACCACCCCTACTCCCCCATCTCCCCCTTCTACTCCCTCAATCACCCCGTAAATAGCGGTAATTAATTCAGAAATTGGTTTACCTTTGGGCCAGTAAGCATCGACACCAAAAGTTCTAGCGTCGGAAATAAGTTGTCGATTCTGGTCGCTCAAAAGTAGAATGGGAAGTCGCGGATATAACCTTTTTAACTCTTGGCATTGCAAACCAATTTCCTGAGTATTATTTGAATATCCGTCACTGAGTTCTAAAATAACTAGGTCGAGTTGATTTTGTGCTTGTAGTTGCGTGATGGTGGTTTGCACCTCCCTCACGGCAGTTGCATCCATTTCAATAACGTTTGCTTCTCCGACAATTACCAAATTAGGTTGGGTTTCCAAAGCTAGCAACAAACCCAATCGAAAAATCGGGTCTTGACTAACTAGGAATATTTTAATTGCGCGATGCTCCGAAGGGAGCCGCCTTTGGCGATCGCTTATATTCATGAGACTAAAAGGTTTGTTTTTACATGAAATTAAATATACGAAACTGGTTAAGAGACAAATACCCGAAAAATTCATCTAAAAACAAACTTGATGCGAATATTGCGGTCGAACTGCACCACCGGATTATGTCCGATTCGCAAATAGAAAATATTAATATTTTTGATATTTGCACCCTCGTAGAAGTCCTCGAACTGCCCTTAATTGTAGCCTGTACTGAAATCCCCGTAATCATTCAAGTCACCGAAAGCTTATTGCGTAGTCTCAGTCGAAAAAAGCCACTAAAGCGTAATGAAGGTACATGGTTAGGATTTCAAATTGCTTATTTGCGAGGGTTACACCAAATATTAGAACAAGAAGTCAACTTACAAAAGCCTTGGATAAAGCGGGCAATGTTTTGGGGACAGGAAAATGAGCATGATTTTTTGCTTGCAGATAGTTATGTCAAAGAATTGCTAAAAACGTTCCGTACTCTTGATTTAACGGATATTCAAGCCGAAGAGACACTATCGTTAGTAGCAAATTCATCGTTTGTACAGCAAATCAATTGCGCTGCCCGTGCGTGGTTTATTGCTAACGGTGTTCAAGAAGTGGAAGCTAAATTAATTGTACAGCGTTTAGCGAATGGATTGAACGGGCATTTACTTGCAGTCATCGCTGAAAATGCTCTGCCTTTAGCACAACTGCAAAAATTTGTACGGTTGGGAATCCTTACCCCTTACGGAACAAACAATGCTGCCGCCAATAAAATCGATTTGCAGCGTGAATTATACCGGGCAAGTTTGTTACAACATCAAGCCAAGACACTCTTTATTGAGTCGTTTTCACTCAAAGATATCTACGTTCCCCTCAAAGGATTGCCAATCGAACCAATTACCCAATCGCAGCAAAATACTTTCCAATTTGTTGATCTAATGACATGGGTACTGCCAGAACTCGACAATTTAGAATCAATAACTATGATTGAATCGGAGGCTGGTTATGGAAAAACAAGCTTCTGCCAAATTTTAGCAGCAAAACTCGCGCAGGAATGTTATCCGAATTTCATGCCAGTATTGATTCGGTTGCGTGATGTCATCTATGGCGAAGATTTGATTGCGATACTCAATTCGGGATTGGCAATTAAGTCAGAT
>JANNFJ010001283.1:0-3008 GCA_031379725.1 Calothrix sp. OTE_75_metabat_31 | reverse complement strand
TTCTAAATGCGATAAAACATTTGTAAAACGCTCCATCACATTATTTTCATCGATATGCGAACCCGTCAATTCTGCCATCAATGGGTCGCGTAAACATTCGTAACTTTCAAAAAATAATGATTGAATTTCTTCATTAATTATGCATTCAGGTGTTTGAATTGCTCGGAAAACATCTTCGAGAGAGTGGGCAATATTTTTAATTGTTTCCAATCCTAAAGTTGCAGCAATACTTTTTAAAGTGTGGGTTGCTCGCATTAATATACGAACCTGCTCAGTATTATTAACCTCTTTATCTAAGTTTAATAATGCTTCTTCAATAGTATTTAGAAGCTCTGGGGCTTCCAAACAAAAGTGTTGGAAAAGTTGCTCTTTATAATTTGAATCTGGCATTTTGTTTAGATAATTTTATAATATTAACAATAGGTGAAATTTGTAATTAGAGCCTTTTGAATATAGTCGAGGGGACTAGAAACCTGGTTTTTTAAGAAACCGGGTTTCTGATATTTCTTAGCTCGTTACTCGTTAACTTCAACTTGAGAAATACGACTTACAACAAACTGACTTGCACTAAGTTGTAAATCTTGTGCCATTGCTAATAGTTCTTTAAACGAAGCTGATAGCTGAATCGAATCGGCAGAGGTTTTATTCGCAATTCCTGCGACATCAGTCATGGTTTGGGTAATTGATTGTGACTGTTGATTTTGGACTTGGGTAGTTTGGGTAATTCTGTCCACCAGTTCGCTAATTTGCGTTGTTGCTTCGACGATGGCATTTAACTGCTGCCGAACTTCTGTCACTAACTTAGTACCCTCAACTACTTGTTGAATACCTGTATCCATTGCCGCTGCTACCTCAGTAGTTCCCGCTTGAATTTCCTGCACCAACTCCTCGATTTCGGCAGTTGCTTCCGCTGATTGTCCGGCAAGCGATCGCACTTCGTCGGCAACTACTGCAAATCCTCGTCCGTGTTCTCCAGCTTTGGTTGCTTCGATGGCGGCATTGAGGGCTAAAATTTGGGTTTGGGTAGTGAAATTACTGATAAGACTAACAACACGGGATACTTTTTGACCAGATTCGCTAAGGCGTTTAATCCGCTTGCTAGTTTCGGCAACCGTTTCCCGAATCCCTGTAATCCCGTCTACAGTCTTATTCATGGCGCTTTCGCCTTCTTTGACAGTTTTATTTGTCTTTTGTACGGCTTCCTCTACGAGCCTAGCATTTGTAGCAACTGCTTCAGTTGAGGCAACCATTGCTTGAATTTGCTCGACGGCTTGGGATAGTGCCTGAAATTGCTGCTGTGCTTGGTTCGCAAGTTCAACAATCGATGATTCACTGTTTTGTGAAGTGCTGGCAACTGCTTGGGAAGCTTGCTGCACCTGCATAACTAACTGTCGCAGGTTTTCTAAGGTGTTGTTGTACGTATCAGCAATTTTACCAACTTCATCCCCCGTGACGGGTGCGCGAACGGTTAAATCTCCCTGGAGTGCGGGCTGTACGGCTGATAGCAGTTGGGCAACTTCGTGCTGTAAAGCTTCATTGGCAAGTTTTTCCCGCTGTGCAGCTTCGCTAAGTTGTTGCGATTGAATCTCGAGTTGCTCTAAATATTCCGATTGTTGCAACACAATCCCCAACTGTGTCGCTACCTGAATCAATAAGTTAACTTCCCCTTCTTCCCATTGACGGGGTGCATTATTTTGGTACGTTAACAGCAAACCCCAAAGTTGTTGGTCTCCTTTGAATAATGGTGCAGCAATGTAAGCTTTTGCTCCCCATTCTTCCAAAACTTCGCGGCTGAAGGTTAAATCGGCAGACAAATCAATGTCATTGATTGCACTCGGCTCGTTTTTGCGATAGCGTCCACCCGAACTTTCTTGCAAAACTGGGTCGGCAATTACTGCCATATCGCTACCAGCTAGCTTCAGGTAACCGCTACCAACATCTTCAATAATAAATTCACCGCTCCAATCGGGATTAAAGCGATAAATTACTACGCGGTCTACAGTCAGTAATTGCCGCATCTCTTGAGTAATAGAACGAAACAGGGTATCAGGGTTAAAGTTCTTTTGTTGCAAACGTTCAACAATTCGCTGTCCAATTTTAAAGATAAATTGGACAAAGTTAGTTTCCCGCTCTGCCAACTTAGAAAGCTGTTCAGATTGCTGCCGCACATCTTCAAGGTATTTAACTTGTTTGAGGGCAATTCCCACCTGAATCGCAACTTGGGTAAGCGAACTTAATTCGCCTTTTTCCCAAGCTCTAGGTTTGTCATTTTGATATGCTCCTAGCAAACCCCATAATTTCTCTCCTGTAAAAACTGGCACAATAATATAGGATCTGGCTTCCATCTGCTCCAGGAGTTCGATGTGGCAGGGAGAATGTCCGACGGTATAAATATCATGAACAGCTAAAGACCCGTTATCTTTATAGCGACCACCTTGAGTTTCTTGTAAATGTGAATCCTCAATGATGGGAATAATTTCGATAACCCGGTTCCAGCCACTCGCAACCGATTCGGCAACAAAATGTCCACCCCAATTTTGATTAAATTGATATAGTGCAATCCGGCTACAATTGAGCATTTGGCGAGTTTCTTGAGTAGCAATTTTAAAAATTGTTTCAATCCGTTCGCTGGCCAAATTTTCCCGTGCTTGTCCCGATAACCGAAAAACGGCTTCTAGTTCCATTGTCCGTGACAAACGGGTGGTAATGCGGGCTAGAGCCTGTTCGCGGGCAGCAGACCGTTCGATTTGTTTGGAAGATTCATCGATTTTTACCTGTGCTTCCATCTGCTGGATTGCCACAGCTAGAGGTGAACCGAGTTGGAGCATAAAGCTAACTTCCGAATCTTGCCAATTACGCGGGCCGGAATTTTGATATGCTGCCAATAATCCCCATAGTCTATTATCAACAAAGAGCGGTACAACGATGTAAGCGCGACATTGATACTTTTCTAAAGTCTCTAAGTAACATGGGGTGTAGCCTTCTGCATAGATATCGTTAATTTGCTT
>JANNFJ010001269.1:0-3388 GCA_031379725.1 Calothrix sp. OTE_75_metabat_31 | reverse complement strand
GGGGTTCAATATTTATGCAACTTCATATTAAATTGGTATTATGCATTAAGTTTATGATGGTTTCAAGCAAACACAATCTTCCTCCACACCCCATACCCTTCTTTGTAATATGAATTACCCCGATTAATGCTAATTATTGTTAGCTTAAAGGTATGTTAATCAATGCCGAACTACTGCTGCAATACCAACGCTGCAAACGTCGTCCGTATTTAGATATCCACGGCGATGCCAAGCAGCGCAACCAACCGACTGATTTACTGATTAAACTCCAACAGGATAAAATTATTCATAAAAAAAGCATCTTGGCACGCAAAAATTATGAGCGACCTACCTATCGATATGGAGACTGGCAAACAGGTGCTAGTGCGACCTTAGAATTGATGCAGCAAGGGGTTGAGTGTATTTACCAAGGGGTTTTACTGGCGAATTTTGCTGATATTGATTGGTCTGTTTACGTCCGTGCCAGCGAGAACGAGCAGTATCAAAATAGCCTAGAGAACGTTTTTAATAACGCTGTAGAAACGCATGATAGTAGTATAAATACGGTTAAATCTCCAGAAACTGATATTTTAACTACTAATCAATCATCCTCATTTATTGCGTCATCGGGATATTACTTAACACAAACGTCTCCACATCAAGCGATTCCCATCTCCACGACTGAGGCAATCCGTGAATATCAAATGGTGAGTTGTCCCGATTTACTAATTAAGCAACCAGGAGAATCACGGTTTGGGGATTGGATGTATGTACCTGCCACAATCGAACTTGGCAAGCGTCCCAAACAAGAATACCAAGTTGTGGCGGCATATCATGCCCAGGTGCTGGGGATGGTACAGGGAGTTGAACCAGAAGTAGCATATCTAATGTTGCGTGGCAAAGAAGCGAATTACCCGGTAGATTTGGGACGGTGGACGAGTCTAATGCAGCGCATAATGCTTGAATGCGTGCAATCAATGGATTCTGTTACCGCACCTGACATATTTATCTCGCGGCAAAAATGTAGTCTTTGTTACTGGTATAGTGATTGTTATGCAATAGCGCACGAGCAAAGCCATCTTTCACTCCTGCCGGGTGTCACTCCGGTTCGTTACAACCAATTACAAGCGTTGGATATTACCACCCCAGAATCATTGGCAAGGGCAAATCCTGCCGACTTAGAAAATTTGCCAGGATTCGACAGCCAAATTGCGACAAAAGTAGTTATTCAAGCACAGTCTATCAGCGAAAACCGCCCGCTTCTACTTCCAACGGCAGCACGCAGGGTCGAAACCGATGATGTCGATTATAATCCACTATTTACGAGCTTGTCTGCGCTGCGTCCCAGTCAAATCGCATCGAAAAATATACGTAATTCTTCGGATATTGAATTGTATTTTGATATCGAAGCACAGCCCGATTTAGACTTAAATTATTTATTAGGGGTATTAGTTGTCAACAAAACAACCAACACCGAGCGATTTTATTCATTTTTGGCAGAAAAACTCGAAGATGAGGAATCTGTTTGGCGGCAATTTGTAGATTTAGTGAGTCAGTACCCCGACGCACCAATTTACCATTTTTGCATTTATGAATTTGATACCGTCAAGCGATTAGCAAAACTCTACCATACCTCTTATTCCTCCGTAGTACCAATACTAAGTCGCTTCGTCGATGTATACGAAGAATTAATTACTAATGTTGCCTTACCCATCGAAAGTTATGCCCTCAAAGCCATAGCACGGTGGTTGGGGTTTGAATGGCGCGACAGCGAAGCGAGTGGAGCTAAGTGTATTTACTGGTACGACCAGTGGCTGAAAACAGGCGATCGCGCTCTTTTGGAAATCATCCAGCGCTACAACGAAGACGACTGTCGTGCTACCCGCAGCGTTAAAGACTGGTTAGCCCGATTTCTTCCAGATTGAGGGAGTAGGGAGTAGGAAATGGCAAATAGGAGAAGGGGAGAGGGGGATAGGAAAAAAGATAGTTTACAGTAATATAAAATCGTTCTTTTACTTATTCTCTATTCCTTATTTCTTACCCCCCACTCCCTAATTCCTACTCCCTACTTCCCACTTCCTCATGAAACTAACCAATAAAAAATTTCGCTGGCAACTAATTATTCTTTTTTGTATCCCAATTCTAATTATCAGTTTTCTCTTTACTAATCTAACTTCATCTGCAGTAGAGATAACTGGTATAGACTTTATTGGAGAAGCCATAATTCCCAACGGTACAAACTTTCAAAACACACCAGTTGGCGGACTTTCTGGGATTACTTATGATGCCAAGAATCAACTTTATTATGCTATTTCCGACGACCGTAGCGAAAAAGCTCCGGCACGGTTTTATACCCTAAAAATTGACCTAAGTAAAGGTTCCCTCCGAGAGAATGGTGCAGTTCCAGTCGGTGTTACCTTACTGTTGAACGATAAGAATCAAAACTTTGCACCCGGCACTATTGATTCGGAAGGCATTGCTTTAACTAATCGTGGCACTGTATTTATATCTTCCGAGGGTGATGCTGCAAAGTTGGTTAATCCGTTTATTAAAGAATTTTCTCTTGCTTCGGGAAAAGAAGTAAACGAATTACCAATACCAAAGAATTTTCTTCCTTCTCCAGATGGAAAACAGGGTATTCGCAACAATTTAGCGCTGGAAAACCTGACTATTACCCCAGACCAAAAACATTTGTTTTCCGCTACCGAAAACGCTTTAATTCAAGATGGAACCGAGGCAAAACCAGGTGTTAGCACTCGCTGCCGTATCCTGCAATACAATCTTGCTACCAACCAACTTGAAAAAGAATACCTTTATCAAACCGAAGCTGTAAAACCCTCATTTAACATCACAGGAAAATACGCTCAAGGTTTACCCGATTTACACGCACTTGATAATCAAGGGCATTTTCTTAGTATCGAACGTTCGTTTACGGGTATAGGGTTTGCAATTTCGCTATTTCAAGTTTCCCTCGAAGGTGCAACCGACATTAGCAGTATTGACAGCTTGCCGACAGCGAATACTACAATCAAACCCGTCCAGAAAAAACTACTTTCAGACCTACGCAAACTCAATGTCTCACTCGACAATATCGAAGGTTTAACGGTTGGTGGCAAATTTCCTGACGGACAATCGTCATTAATCCTTGTTAGCGATAACAACTTCCAATCCATCCAACGCACCCAATTGCTAGCCTTCAAGCTCAAAACTCAATCATTACTACAACGATTATTGCAGCGTCTCCTTCCTGGACGCAATATTCGCTAAAAATATTAATCAGAAACCCGGTTTTGCAAGAGTTCCCGAGTTTCTAGTGGTATGTGTCATTAATTTTGACTCGAGAGGACTAGATCCCAGACTTCTCCTGCGGATACCTCTGTTGAAAAGGGTATGACTCCCCGCATCCATA
>JANNFJ010001240.1:0-4922 GCA_031379725.1 Calothrix sp. OTE_75_metabat_31 | reverse complement strand
TCAATGTAGAATACCAAAATGGGATCGAAAATAATTATCACCTCAATGAAAAAAGTTTCCAAGATGGAAATTCAACTCTTTTAAATAACGGCACTGTTGGCAGATTGAAAGACGGTACAAATTTAATTGGAGCAACTGGCCCCATTGAAGCAATTGACCTCCAAGGCAATAAAACTATCACCAGTATTGCAAAAACTACTCCTGGAGCATGGCGCCGTGCAGAAGACGGATTAAATGAATCCGGTCAATTTTCTGGTTTAGCATCTCCAGATGTCGCCAAACTTAATCGAGCTTGGGTATTACCATCAACCGACTTCTTCAGCAACAATATACTACCACCACCAGCGTTAGATAGCGATCGCTATCGTGACAGTGTTGCAGAAGTGAAAGCGAATGGTAGTATTTTAGACCTACCAGGAAACGGTACAGTCTCCATCCTTAACCGCACCATCACGGAAAATGGTGTAACTCGCTTTTTGGGTGCAGGGGCAGTTGGTAATGCAGTTAATGATACCGACTTAAGTGATGCCAGCTTTGGTTTAGGAAATGAAGGGAATGATTTTGGTCGGACTCGTCTTGATGGATTAGGATTAACTAGTGCTGATAGAACAATCATTGCTCACGTTTGGGCAAACGCTGAAGGCACTTACCAACCCAACTATTCTTGGCAAAAAATCGCCCAACAATTAGCTATTAATAACAGTAGTTCCCTTGAAGATACAGCTTATATTTTTGGAGCGCTGAATATGGCGCTAGCTGATGGTTATGCGAATGTTTGGGATATTAATTGGGATAGAGATTATTTCTGGCGTCCAGTTTCGAGCATCCGTAACGCTGACCAACTAGAATCAACTGCTGGCTTAGATGACAACACTTGGACAGCACGGGAAAATACACCCCAGCACCCAGATCACCCATCTGCTGCTTCTGCGATCGCTGGTGTTGCTAGCAATATTTTATCTAACTTCTACGGCGATAAACAAACCTTTACCGCTGGTGCCGACCCAAACCCCAACAGTGCCCGCCTGCTAAACGCATTGCGTTCTCTCAATGGTAATGATTCAGTAGATGGTACACCAATAGAAGAAGTCAGTCGCACCTACACCAGCCTCTCGCAAGCGGCAAATGAGGCACGCACCAGCCGCATCTATGCAGGGGCACACCATCGCTTTGCTACCGAAAATGGTATAAATTTGGGCGAACAGGTTGCTCAGTACTTCTTGCGTCATAATCCTTTTTTGGCTTCAACAAGAGGATAAACAAGGCAAAAGTCAAAAGTTATTAAAAGAAAGAAAATTATGTCTAAAACAATAGAAACGCCACAGATATCGCTAATTGATGTGTTGGCATCTGGTCTTGACGGTCCACGTAAGCTGAACTTTAGTCCTGATGGGGCACTTTATGTAGCCGAGGCAGGACGAGGGGGAACAGGTGCGAGTGTTCCGTCTCCGAGCCAACCAGACGCATCTTTGCTCTACGGCGCCACAGGTGCAATTACCCGAATTCAAAACGGGGTCGCAAAACGAGTCGTCACCGGACTACCATCGCGGATAGCACAAGTTTATCGCCTCAATGCTCTTGGTCAACCAGAAGTCTATGCAGGCGGTTTTACAAATATTGCTGATCTTGCCTTTGATAAGTCTGGCGGTTTATATGTCCTGGAATATGATGCAGATGGTATTTTGAATGGAAGCGATGCTGGCGCCCTTTACTATGTCTCTGCGGATGGTAAAACTCGCACGACGCTTGCGGATGATAAATTAATTAATCCCACAGGTTTGGCGCTGGATTCTGAAGGTAACATTTACATTTCCAACAAAGGCTTTATCGCTGGACAAGGAGAGGTGCTGCGGTTGAGTTTGGAGAAGGATACAACCTTCAAGCCCGATTCGATTTACAACCAGGTTAAGCACTACATGGTAACGCTCGCTGCCGATGGCTTTGCTAATTTTGCTGAATGCTAATGTATTTAATCACTTAACTCAAAAGTTCTATATTTTACCTAGAGGTGTAGATAATACTCCCCATCAACTTTAACGATGACTTTTTATCAACGTCGGCGAAACGTAAGTATTCATCTATAAAACTAGATATTTTAGTGTTAACAGATTGTAATGAATCATAATTTAAATTTAGGCTACATTCTAATTTGTGTTGAAAAGCTAATACTAAAGTCGAATTTATTTTATAGTATTCTTGGTTATTTAATTGTTGAAACTCTACATATAATAATCGTTTGCAGTATGCCTGTAAGCATTCATTCAAATTTTCATGAAGAGTTTCAATATTTTTTTCATTCAACAAAATTTCTGGATTCAGTTGATTCCATCGTTGAACAAAACTCTTTAATATGTCTCTGTTATATTTACTCAACTTTCGAGCTACTTGATACTGATGCAGCAATTCGGGATAATTACTTTTTAAAACAGTTGTTATTTCTGTTTGAGTTATGTCTAATCCTAACCAAAGTTTAAAAATGGTTTGACCAACATCCGGAATATCTATAAAAATGTTTTCAATGATAGATTCAATTTGCTCTCTTTCTTCTATTTGTATAAGAGTATTCCAAGGAGTTGGTATCCCTTCAGAAAAAATTTCATTATTTTGTAAAGGTAACACACGTTTAGTACGATAATGACGTGCCGCCAAAATACAAGTTGACAGCATTTTTTGAATTTTATTTATATCAACTGATGTTTCTAGCAATTTCAACTTATTGATTCGTTGATTATATAAGTCAACGATTTGTATTAAATCTGAGTGCTTAGGAGGTTCTAATTTACAATTACCTTGCCGTTGTTGAGGATGACAAATTATATCAAAACATTGTTTGGCTAGGCAGTATGAATCAAACTGATTAATATTAATTCCTTGTAATGCTAAAGCTTCTTTTAATTCTTTATTACTTAAATCTTTTAACAAACCATAATCCGAATATTTTTCTTGCTTTGATTCAATATTTTGAGAATAAATTTCATTTTTAATAAATCGAAATATTGCGACTTTTGCATAATTTTCTAAGCTGTACTGATATTTTACATTGAAATTTTTAAGTTTACCTGGAACACTCACAAATAAACTACCTATTTGAAATAAATCTTCGAGCGAGTATTTACAATTAATAGAGGAAAATTTATTATGTATCTGATATGCTGCCCAATAGCAAGCTTCTTGTAAATAGGCTGATAAATGTTCTTGTGCAACTAATTTTTGCTTGTTTTCTGAAGCATCTCTAGTTGCATTATGAGATAGATCTTGTATAACTTCCAGAAAGTGACGTACCCAAAATTCAGGTGCCTGTCCTGGATACATTTGTAATTTTTTTTGAATATTACGCTCTAGTTTAGTTTCTACTACCCATTGACATGTAAGTTTTTGGAATGATGCTGAAAAACTTAGAAATGTCGAAAATGATTGTACTATATTGATGCGCTTTTTCATGTCAACTTACCTTTTTTTGCTGCTTTGTCGTAGCGATAAAAACTTGTAGATTGTTGATTTAATCGGATAGCGATCGCAAGGTTTGAGTATCTGCCGCATGGACAATGCGAGGTGTAAAAACTGCCAATATTATCGATGCGACGAATATGGCAAATAGTCGATATTTAGCTTGATTTTACTGGCTTATAGCTTTCCTTTATATTTTCAGCCACTGCATCAATTAGTCTTATTTATCGGCATTTTTCCCCCTAGAATTCACTATTTATAAGTATATCAATAATCAGGATTAGAGTAATTCGCTACTTGTTCGGGCGAAAGGTATGAAAATCTTCGTAAAAGTTCGCTCTTACATCTCACAGTTGTTCGATAGTATTGTTAAATAAAGAGTAGGTTGCTTTGTTCCCGTGACCTTATTTTTTAGGGGAGTTTTAGCCATGACAGTTGAGGAAGCTCTTACGATTATTACGGCAGTTTTAGCACCCCGCTTTTTGAGCGAACTGCAAATCAGTGTTTTTCGAGGTGCCTTCCTCAAACAGTCCTACATCAAAATTTCGCGCGAACTGAATCATAAAGAGGCTTATATCAAAGATGTTGGCGCAGAACTCTGGCAATTGCTTACAGAGGCATTAACAATTAAGGTAACAAAACTGAATTTGCAGTCAGCCATAACTCAGTATGTTCAGCAGGAACGCGATCTACCTGCATTGCCGCATGGCGGTGTTGATTGGGGAGAAGCTCCCGAAGTTTCGCAATTTTATGGACGACAGACACAACTAGCTATGTTGGAGCAGTGGGTGTTGCAAGACCGTTGTCGATTAGTTGCAATTGTTGGTATGGGCGGTATTGGTAAAACGAGACTTGCAACTCGGTTGGCACAGCAAGTTGCCTCGAAGTTTGAAGTTGTTGTGTGGCGATCGCTTAGACAGGCGCCACCCCTAATCGATTTTTTAACTGAGTTGATACAAGTAATGGTGCCAGAACTATTGCTTCCCAATCGGCTTGATACAATGATGCTTGAGTTGATAAAGCAGTTGCGCCATCATCGCTGTCTGCTGATTTTAGATAACGTTGAGGCAGTTTTGTCTAGTAGCGAATTAGTAGGTACTTACCGACCGGGTTATGAAGACTATGGGTGGCTGTTTCAGCAATTGGGGGAAGGACAGCATCAAAGTACTATATTGTTAACGAGTCGTGAAATTCCAACAGAAGTTGCCATTGGGCAAGGAGCAAATGTACCAATACGGTTGCTGCGGTTGGAATGTTTATCTGTCGAGGAAGGAGAAACAATTTTTAGGGCAAAAGGATTAACTTTTCAAGCAGGGCAACCCCAAGTGCGAAAATTAATTGAACGCTATCAGGGCAATCCATTGGCGTTAGAAATTGTGGCTTATCCGCTACTAGACTTATTCGATAGCAATATTACAGCCTTTTTAGCTCAAGAAACTCTACTATTTAAAGACATTCGCGGTCTGCTAACTTCT
>JANNFJ010001233.1:0-1801 GCA_031379725.1 Calothrix sp. OTE_75_metabat_31 | reverse complement strand
ATTTAAAATTATGAATGTTTCCAAAAAAGACACCGACGACCTAGAAGTGATCATTTCCGGTATCTATGTTAATGTTTTGCGGGATGCGCTTTTTGTTGACGTTGTGCTTGAAAGACAAAAAATTGAGATCTTTAATATTGAAGTAACGAAAGAAAAACAAGGTTTTAATGTCCAACTGCCAGAAAGTTATTGCCCCGATCTGCCGAGAAGTCAATCTGTAATCCGGTTCTTAAACTTTCAGGATTGGATTTCAGTTATCAAAATCATTTCTGACGAACTTTCTAAATTGCCGTGGGTTCACGCCTTTTTCCATAACGGGGATCTGAAAGACTTCACCCCCTACCCCGGAGGTTAGTTCCGGAATGCCCCTAATTCGCGTTTAGAGGCATGTTTTAGGCGGTCAGCGTTGGTCGTCTGATAGGACGTCAATTGGCTTTCGATTGTTGTGATTGTAGATGGTTTGCAACAGCTGCACAAATTCACTAGAAGTCGTACACGGTTTCAACAAGTTCATTTTAAAAGGGAGCTTGGACATTAAAATGTCGAAGTCGACGGATTTATTGGAAAAAAACTCCACAAGGCCTTTTGTGAAATTATTTCCCCGAATAAAAGATTCCTTACGGTTTTTTTTCATCTCAAGGAAAGATTTAACCTCTTCCACCTGAACTAAAATCTGTTTTAATTCGATGGCCTCCATGTGGTTGAATCTGAATTTGCCTTCTTTGAAGCCGTCGCCTTTGCGGGAAGCGCACCCAACCTGCATAAACTTTAAGGCAACGTAAAGGGATAAATGGTTCTCATCGCAAAATGCTTTTAAGGCTATGTAGTCGGGGTTTCCAGAATTCACATAGAAATCTAGATAGTTTTGATACTTCCAGGGGGTGGAGGCTTGGTTGAAGGTGATCATATCTTCATCAACGCAATTTGGGTCGATGGTATAAAAAATTGGGATACTCAGTTTCTTAGCAGCGGCTAGGCGGTGATTTCCGTCGACTACTCGCATAAGAGAATCCACAAGAATCGGACGGAACTCCAACATGTTTCGCATCTGTATTGAACGTATGAGACGGGAAACGTCTACATCAAGTGGGGTGCGGTTTTTGGGATGGTGTTTGAATATTGAATAATCTGTAGTGCTTAGGACTTTCATTTCTTTAGCTCCTTAATTGTGTCAAATAAAATGGATATCTGTTCGTTAATCAATTGAATACTCTCTTCAATCGCTGAGATCTTGGCTTCTGCAAGGGTGGGACCTGTTAGTTTTGGGGCATACTTCTGAAGGACTTGAGACTTGTTTGAATTATTAATGCCCCCAATGCGGGTGGTGTCTTCATTTAGATGTGCTTTTTGGTGTTTATAACTGTAGCGGCCTCCATTACGTTGAACCTCCACGGTAACGTGCTCGAGGGAGCGTTTTAAAAACTGCGCTATTTGGCGAAAAGGTCTACCCTCTCGAATCATCCCCTCCATAATCATTCGCTCTTCAAGCTAAAAGCGACCGTAATTTATTTTAGCCATGCATTTTGACCAATTGTTCTAACTCAACGACGCGTTTAAGTAATTCCTTCGAACGATTATAGCTGACAACAGAATAAGCCCAAAGGAACATTGCTCCGCCAAATATGGCTGCTGCATGAATATAGGGATTACATCCCGTGGCTCCAAGAATCAGCAGTTCGGCTATAAACCACGTAATGGTGCAAAGTATTACGGTTTTCCATGCCGCTTTCCATTCTTGTGACATAAAAACTCCTAATTGTTTAAATAGTTTAAAATAAAAATAATCAAATTGTATAACTCA
>JANNFJ010001225.1:0-4049 GCA_031379725.1 Calothrix sp. OTE_75_metabat_31 | reverse complement strand
CTAGCACTAATTAATGATATTTTGGATCTTTCCAAGATTGAAGCCAATCAAATGGACGTGCAATTGGAAACCGTTAATTATCCAGCATTATGTCGTACCGTTTTTGCCTTAGCCAAAGAGAAAGCTGCAAATAAAGGTTTGCAACTGCGGTTGGAATTAGACCCTAATGTTGAAGATGGTTTCGCTGATTCGTTACGTCTCAAACAGATGCTGTTAAATTTGATTTTTAATGCTTTAAAGTTTACAAGCACTGGAACAGTTGGTTTAAAAGTCAAACTTCAAGCTGAGTTTATCCATTTTCTAGTTTGGGATACTGGTACGGGTATACCAAAGGAACACCAAGGAGAATTATTTGAGCCTTATTCGCAAATTGCGAATACTTTAGTTGGCCGTGATGAAGGCACAGGTTTAGGGTTAGCGCTAACACGAAAGTTAGCGGAACTTCATGGTGGTTATGTGGAAGTTGAATCTGAAGTTGATAAAGGTTCATGCTTTACGCTTGGATTACCCCTTAATCCATTGGCAGATGTCTCAAAAGAAAAGCATATAGAACAAATCAGCCAGAACAATAATTACCATATCCTTACATCGCCCTATCCGCTCGTTTCGCCTTCACATCCACCGTCTATCTTATTGGTGGAAGATGATTTGCCAAACGCACAATTGATGCAAACCTATTTAGGAAAATTAGGATATCTGGTTACTTGGGTTAAAAATGCTGGTCAAATGTGGCAGTCTTTAACGCACCTACATCCTGCTGCGATCTTAATGGATATTTATCTACCTGATGGCAATGGATTGCAAATAATTAAGGAATTACGCGCAGATGAAAGATATCATAACTTACCCGTAATTGCTCAGACTTCAATGGCAATGAAAGGCGACCGAGAAATATGTATGGCTACTGGCTTCAATGATTACATCTCTAAACCAATTGATTTACCTTTACTAGCTAAGTTGGTATCAAAATATAGTCAATCTAACAAATAGAAGGAAATAGAAAAAGCCCGTAGGATAGGCATCCTGCCTGTCTATAAATATTTTATTATATATTGTAGGATAAGCGTCCCGCTTGTCCATCAAATTAGTTAGAGTATTTTTAGTTGAAATACCCCCTATTCCCTATTCCCTCATAGAATAGTGTTATCCAGTTTTGCGTGGATTAGAAAATGATGCTAAACCAAAAACTCGATCGGCTTAAAGCTTTATTTGCTCAAATGGAGCAAGCTTTGATAGCTTACTCCGGTGGGGTTGACAGTACTTTAGTGGCAAAAATTGCTTATGATGTCCTAGGGTCAAAAGCTTTGGCTGTCACGGCAATGTCACCGTCTTTGTTACCTGAAGAGTTAGAAGACGCAAAAATTCAAGCCGCAACAATTGGGATTCGGCATCAAATTGTTGAGACTCACGAAATGGAAAATCCTAATTACACAGCTAATCCTGTGAATCGTTGCTATTTTTGCAAAAGCGAATTGCACGATACTCTCAAACCGTTAGCGTTACAGTTGGGCTATCCTTATGTAGTTGACGGAGTAAATGCAGATGACTTGCACGATTACCGTCCGGGGATTCAAGCCGCTAAAGAACGAGGTGCAATGTCGCCCCTAGCTGAAGTTGGTGTTAGCAAGCTTGAAGTTCGTCAACTTTCGCAGCAGCTTGGTTTGCCGTGGTGGGACAAACCTGCACAACCTTGTTTAAGTTCACGGTTTCCTTATGGTGAGGAGATTACCGTTGCTAAGTTGCAGCGGGTTGGTAGAGCCGAAATTTATTTGCGAAAATTAGGTTGGCAAAATCTACGGGTACGTTCGGAGGGTGATACAGCAAGGATTGAATTAGCACCGGCACAAATTAAAGATTTTGTTTTACAGACAGATATACAAATGGTTGTTGCTGATTTTCAAGTGTTGGGTTTTATGTTTGTAACGCTGGATTTGGAAGGGTATCGCAGTGGTAAATTAAACCAAGTTTTAGATAAACAAGTTATGGGGGTTGTAGCAAAGTGATAGTTAGCATTAGTAAAATATATACATGAGGGCGGGGAGACCCCGCCCCTACGACCAATCTCGATGATGATTTTTAACTTTTAAATTATTTCTGCTTCGACTGGGACTAAAAAACAACCATTAATTTTCCAAGTACCTCTTAATTGCTTTTCCATTAGGTAAAGTGCCCGTACAGGTACACCATCTTGACCCAAAAGTAAGACTAATTGTGTGATGTTTCCTTGGATCTTTGTAATACTTTCAAATAAAACCGAACGGGGACGGTAAACTGGTGGATAGCCAACTTTTACCATTTTGATAAAATTTTCTGGGGTTTGAAACTGTAGCTGGATTTCTGGACTTGCTAAAGCGAAGGCTTCTTCAGCGTCATCATGTTGAAACGCTTGTAGCTGCTGCTCAATTGTAAAGCGGATGGCAATGCGATCGCTATCGGTAATTTCCATTTTTTAAACTTATACCCCGCAAGCGAAAAGCTGGTTATATCCAGATATAAGCAGGATTCTAACATTTGTTTAGGCTATCTTTGCGCGAGTTGATGATGATTTTTAATTTACAGTTACAATTTCGCCTTTTTTATTAATTTTCATTGAAGTATTCGGAAAATCTTTGCTCATCAAATCGCGTACAAGTCTAACTGTATGGAACTGTTGGTCAATGTAAGGGATTCCTTGTTTATCCATACGAACTGGAATTATCTTACCTGCGATCAATTTGCCCTGTGAATTTAACTTTACTTCTAAAATCATCGAGTAACCAGTTTCAGCGGTTGTAGATAAAGTCCGATATCCGAGAAAGTTTCCCAAGGAATATGCTATTAGCTTACCTTTGTACATCTCCATTGCACGCGGTACATGGGGTCCGTGTCCTAAAACTAAATCAGCCCCAGAATCAATCATTTTACGGGCAAATTTAACAGAATTACCGCGATTTTCACCATAAAAAAGCTCGGTTTTATTTTGAGTACGTAATGCATCGGTTCCTTCTGCACCTACATGCATGGAGATAATTGTAATATCAGCTTTTTGTTTGGCTGCTTTAACTAGTGCTGCTGCAGTTTGTAAATCGTGAATTGAGTTGTAACGTTCGTAAGGGGCAAATCCGACCATTGCCATTTTTATTTTATTTGCCTTAAGCAATAATACTTGATTTTTGTGCCCTAATGTTTTGATGCCGACTGATGCTAAATTTTTGGTTGTATCTCGAAAACCTACTAATCCAAAATCAAATGAATGATTGTTGGCAACATTGAATACATTGAACCCAACATCTGAAAATAATTTTGCATATTCAGGTGGTGAACGAAACGCAAAAGTTTGTCCTTGAGTAATATTTTTGGAACTATAGGGATAGTTCGTTAAGCTAGTTTCAAAATTACCAAATAAAATATCCGCACGTTGTAAATGTAACCGTACTGATTTGGAAATAAGCTGATTGCGATCGCGTGGCAATCTGTTATTCGGATAATTGGTGCCGGGAATAACATCCCCAACTGCTTGAATTGTAATTGAGTCGGGAAAAATCTGTTCTTCAGTCGCAGGTGGTAATATTGGCAATGATTCTACCGGTTTTGGTGGTTGATCTGATGCTTGGATCTTTCCAATCCGAATTGCGCTACCGATACCAACACCTACGCATAAGCAGGTACTAATAAAAATCAACGAAAGTAATTTTCTTAACCTTTGATTAACCATATACGCACTCCTGACACCACGACATTAGTTTAACTCAGAAGTCAAGTGCGTTTAGGTATATTTAATGTCATTACTAATTCGACCTCAGTTCTAATTTTGATACATGGAAACGCTAAGAATCTCGATGTTGCAGAAGTTCCCAGAATTCTCAGAAGCCATTGTTAATACCAATTTAATATGAAGTTGCATAAGAACCCCACCCTAACCCTCCCCGCTTGCGGGGAGGGAACCGGATTTTCCCCTCCACGAAGCGCGGGGAGGGGATTAAGGGGAGCCAGCGCGGTCTTGGGGGTTTCCCCCATGAGCGACTGGCGTGTGGGGTAAAATTCTATGCAGCTTCACATAGAATTGGTAT
>JANNFJ010001206.1:0-1604 GCA_031379725.1 Calothrix sp. OTE_75_metabat_31 | reverse complement strand
CAAAACGACATCAGCGTTGCTTGTTGAAAGACGTGTCAAAATCCGTACAAACCCATCTTCGGGCGCAAAGATAATATCAGGAAAACCCAAAGCAATAACCGCATCTTGAACAAATGGATAAGCTTGGTCAATTGTGAAGGGTACACCATGCGGCAGCCCCATAATTAAATATGCCAAGTTCATCGATAAAATTGTCCCATCACCAAAATATCCGGGAATATCCCATTTACCAGGTCGCAAGATAAAATATGCTTGGCGAATCCCCGCCAATTGCATTTTTTCGAGCAAATAATGGGAAACTACTTTAGGGCGAAGCTGATTTTTGTCCAAAGTCCAATTGTGAAACCCGATTGGATATAATTCTTTACTCAGTGGTAATGGCGATATGCGTGTTGCTTTTCCACCAGCAGGCAGTAATCCGATAATTTTCATGGAGAGAGGACTTCATTAATAAAATATCCCTCCTTAACAGCAAAATATAGGTAAGCTGGATAAGAAGGGGCAAATTAATTTTATTTGATTGTAATAATTACTCAACAGATACGGCATCAACGTCAATTGTCTTTGCTTGAGATGGAGAATCGGCAGTTGGATTAGAAGCTTGAGTATCTTTATTAATTTGACGAGCTTTAAAACCTTCGATTACAAGCTGCGATACTTCGGTAACAAGTAATGTCAAAATCAAAGCATCATCAATTTCTCCAATAATGGGGATAAAGTCAGGAGCAATGTCAAATGGGCTGACAAGATAAGCAAATGTACCAAGAATTACCCACCAACGATATTTAGGATTACGGAGCTGACTGCGATACCAATTGTAAAGAGCTTGAATTGAAAATTTCATATTTTTAACCTCTAGTTACCTTTAATTTTGGCTCATATTGCCCTAAACTTCCTGTGGGAATAACCGTCCTAGTTTGTCTGGAAGATTCTACAAGCGTGTTTTGGTAAATTTATACCCGACGATACTTGTGGCATCTTCAGAATCTATACATTTGGGAATAGTTTGCGGCTGATTATAGTGGGAGGAGTAAAACAGTGGATATAATATCTGAATTTAGAAAAGGCGGGCTAGCAATGTACCCATTGCTAGTTTTGTCAGTGTTGACTGTCAGTGTGGTCTTTGAGCGTTTATGGTTCTGGCTGCGAATTATGAACCAGGAACGGCAAATAGTTGCTCGTGTTTTAGACGCAGCAAGAGACAATTGGGGATTAGCGCGAGATATAGCCCAACGTGCAACTAACCAACCGATTGGCAGGTTTTTGTATGCCCCTTTAAGTTTACCCAAAGCTGATGCTGAAACATTTCGACTCGCCCTCGAAGCTAGCGCCGAAGATGAATTGTCCGGGATGAGACGCGGTGATAAACTTTTAGAAGCTGCGATCGCACTTGCTCCATTATTAGGGTTGTATGGTACTGTTAGCGGTTTGGTTCAAGCGCTCAAAAGTATCAGAATTGGCGATTTAGCTGAACCCGAATCAATTTCCAAGGTTACCAGTGGGATTGGAGAATCGCTCATTAGTACAGCAGCAGGGTTGATTGTGGCAATTGTCAGCTTGATGTTCTACCGTTTCTTTCAGGCTTTGATTGGCAACCAGGTAAG
>JANNFJ010001171.1:0-6192 GCA_031379725.1 Calothrix sp. OTE_75_metabat_31 | reverse complement strand
GTTACCTTTTCGGTCAAATGCAACACCAAGGTTAACCAAGGAGTTGATACAACTCGATGCATGTTCGGCAAGAAATTCAACTGCTGCTTCATCGCACAATCCCGCACCAGCCCGCAATGTATCTTCAACATGTAATTGCGGTGAATCTTGAGGGGAAACCGCAGCCGCAATACCACCCTGTGCCCAATCACTCGCACTTAGGGAAATAGTTTCTTTAGTAATTAAGCCAACTCGCAGACTTTCTGGTAAGCACAATGCGGTATAGAGTCCAGCCGCACCTGCACCAACTACTAAAACATCAAACTGGTTGGGGATATCGTTCAAAGTGGGGAGTAGGGAGGAGTATTGCTATCAACTTAAGCCTAAGAAGTAGCTTTGTTAATAAGGTGACTAATAAAATTTTTCTGTGTCTTCTGCTATGTGGTAAATAATAAGCGCCTTACTTTACCACATCACAGAGGTCGCAGAGTAAAGAGGTTAGGGAGAAATCTTTTGTTTGCGATTTTGACCCACTTTGACAGAGGTAGTTCAAATGGTCATCTCTGTGGCTGCCACGTTAGAAGTGGAAACGAAAAAAGTGGGGATTTGGAGTAGAAAATAGAGTCTAGGGAGTGGGATGTGGATGTAGTGGAGGGAGTTTGGAACTGAAACAAAATAGTTTTTAATATTTTTATTTCTTTTGCTTTCCCCTTTACCCATTCTTGTCTACTCTCCCACTCCCTACGACCCTAATTATCTATAGATACCGTTGTTGTAACGGTCATCACCTTCAGTGAAGACAGTTTCAACTTCACCAACTCTAAAATTATCAAAGTTGGCTTGGAGAATCTTCTTTTGACGTTCGTTTAACCCTTTGATATTTAAAACGTCCTCAACATCCTTGTAAGGAGCATTTTTAACGATTTTGCTAGCTAAGGTCGGGTAAAGTCCTTTTAAGCGCTGAAAAGAAGCAATATTGGTATTATTTAAATCGATTTTTTTACCGTAAACTTCCGCTAGCTTATCATCTGCCCGATTTCGCAATCCTTCAATTTTTTCCGCAGATGCCAAAACTGGCACTGATTGAATCATAAAATGGTCAAAAGTCGCAGCTTGGGCAGGTTGAATAATTCCCAACCATCCTAGAGATGCTACCAATAAACTAAAAACTGATAATAAATACGCCAATCGTTTCACGATGTTCCACCTTTTCGAGAGCGAAAATAAATCATTACTTGAAGTTATCACTTGTTGAGTGTCATTAGTTGTTTGTCATTGGTTAGTTGTCATTAGTTATTTGTCATTGATTAGTTGTCATTCTCAAAAAGGCTATGACAACTGACCACTGACTACTGACCACTGACCCCTGACCACTGACCACTGACTACTGACTACTGACTACTGACCACCAACTGACAATTAACTATTGAAACCAATATACAGCGAATTAATACGCACACTACTTATGCATTGTAGGTTTGGCTAGATTTTTGCAAAAATTAACCAAAATACAAGAGTGCTAGAAATTATTTAAATTTCTGTTAATTACTAAGTTTTGTAAAAACCCTTAAGCATAAATGGCAGCAACCAGAAATAAGGCATCTACCAAAATCGTACTCAACACTGCGCCACAAAAGGCATACCAGTGACTTTTCTGCCTTGCCAGAGGTAAAATTCCTACTGCTAACAAAATTACTAGAAGAACTAGTGCCCATACTTGCCCAAGAGGTGTTTGCACTTGAAATAATGCACCCCGCAAAATCGACGGTGCTACATCAGGTTCAACATGCATAATTTGCCGCCAATAGGGCATTAAGTTTGTTAAATAAAAATAAATATCTGTTAACACTGTTCCGAATAACGAACCCAAGTAAAACCAGTTGCCGACTTTACCCCAATTACGGTAAAGACACCAAATCGCAAATGGCAAGCCAATTGACTCAATTGGTAAATGCCATAGGGGTTCCCAACGCAACCAGCCCCAGTAAATCGATCCTGCTAACCAACTCCAGCTTAAACCAAATAGTAAATCGCCCCATATATATGTCTGATTACGAGACATTAAGAATAAACTCATCCTCAGCCAAAATCCTGTCAACCCCAAACTTATCAAAGGAAAGTTTCTAACTAAGGGTGCTTCGATAAATACAGGCACTGATACCAAAAATACCGCAGCCCCAAAAATGAGAAGGGAAAGAGGGGGAGTTAGTGTAGATGCAGGTGAAAATGAAGGTAATGAAGACAGCGAGGATAAAGAAGAAAAGGGCACAACTGTAGGTGTTTCCTCATTGCGTGTTTTCTCTTTTCTCTTTGCTTCGACTAGTTTGGTAGATACGGTGTAAGCGGACAAAGTAGTATTAATCAAGTTTTTAATTTTAATATTCGTTACTTAACTTTATCTTATTTAAGATATCACAATAATAAATCCCCCCCCTGGGCATTGATATTATACATGAATTAGGGGATTCGTAGGGGCGGGGTCTCCCCGCCCTTATTCCGGGCAAGGGAAATATCTCTCATCAGCACGTTTAGTTATTCCACGGGTATAGGGACAGTCAGGTATCGTGCCCCTACGATATATTCGGCACAATTGAGAGGTCTAATCATCCCCCTCTTCAAATTTGTCTTCCGGTGTCACTGACTCTGTAGACGTAAAGTTGGATAATTCAGTAAAATTACGCTGCCACTTCACACAGTTTGGAGTCTAGTTAATGCCAACAATTTTGATGACAGGTGGAATCGATTTTTTATTGCCTGTAGGAAATTACCTCATGCAAGCAGCAAGTAATGCTGCTGCGGGTGAATCTTCTAATGTATTTATAGAAATAGTGCAAGGATTTATTCTGGGTATAGTCCAAGGTATTACGGAATTTTTGCCCATCAGCAGTACGGCACACCTGATAATATTCCGCGATATTTTAGGCTGGAAGGCATCCTGGGGTAAAGCTGCAATCGATGGGATTCAATTGGGTAGCGTGATTGCGGTTGTGATGTACTTTCAGAAAGATATTCGTACTATTTTGAGTGGTGCTTTGTCAGCATTCAGGCAAAAAAATTGGCAACGTGAGGAGTGGAAAATTTTTGTCGGGATTGCGATTGGTACGATACCAGCGTTAGTTGGTGGGTTAGCACTAAAAATATTAAAAGTTGAATTAGAAAGTCCATTGATGATTGCTTGCATGTCGATTGTGATGGCAACACTGTTAGGGTTGGCAGAAAAAATTGGCTCGCGTAAACGTAGCTTTGAAGAACTGGAAATTAAAGATGGTATAATAGTGGGCTTAGGGCAAATGATAGCCCTTTTGCCAGGTGCTTCGCGTTCGGGTTCAACGCTGACAACTGGGTTATTTTTAGGTTTGCAGCGGCAGACAGCAGCACGATTTTCGTTTTTATTGGGTTTGCCGACGTTAGCGATGGCAACCCTAGTTCAAACTAAAGATGTACTCAAAGAATCTCATATGTTCTTACCGATGCTAGTCGGTATCATCTCAACTTTTATATTCTCGTATCTATCTATAGCTTGGTTGCTGAAGTTCTTACAACGTCGCAGCAACTGGATATTCGTCTGGTATCGTCTCGCATTCGGTGTAGCAATTTTAGCCTCAATTGCTACAGGGGCATTTAAAAATAGTTAAATTGTCAGTTGTTAGTAGTCAGTAGTCGGTCGTTATTCGTTACTAGTTGCTTGTCAGTTGTTGGTGCTTATTAGTTACAAGGTGTTTGTTAGACTTTTTCGTAAGGGCTAGAATCCGGGTTTCTTGAAGAAACCCGGATTCTGACCCTCACGACATGCCAAAATTAATAACATGAGTTATTAGTAGTTTGTCCGTAGTTAGTTGTTGGTGGTTATTAGTTATTAGTTGTTTGTTTGTAGATTATCGGTAATTAATTAGTTGTTTCCTTTTTACTAATATTCAATGACCACCGACCACCGACCACCGACCACTGACCACTGACCACTGACCACTGACCACTGACCACTGACCACTGACCAACGACTACTGACAACTAACCACTGACAATTGACCAATGTCTACAATCCGTCCTGCCCGTATAACAAAAGTAGTATCAGATTCGATAGCTGCCGAAATTGGCTTTGATGCTGGAGATGCCATAGTCACCATTAATGGCACATCTCCCCGCGATTTAATTGATTATAGATTTTTATGTGCCGATGAGTTTCTTGAACTCGAAGTATTAGATGCTTCAGGAAAGCTACACGAAGTCGAGATTGAAAAAGACTTTGATGAAGATTTAGGACTCGAATTTGAATCCGCATTTTTCGATAACTTGATTCAATGCAATAATAAATGCCCGTTTTGCTTTATCGACCAGCAACCACCAGGTAAACGTGAAAGTCTGTATTTCAAAGACGATGATTATCGTCTTAGCTTTCTCTACGGTTCCTACTTAACGCTAACAAATTTACCACCAAAAGAATGGCAGCGTATCGAAGCAATGCGACTGTCACCTTTGTATGTATCGGTTCATGCTACGGAACCCGATGTCAGAATTCGACTGTTAAAAAATCAGCGTGCTGGAGAAATACTAAAACAAATCAAATGGTTTCAGGAACGACGATTACAAATACATGCCCAAGTAGTTGTCTGTCCTGGTATCAATGATGGCAAACACCTGGAACAAACCATTCGAGACTTAGCGTCCTTTTATACAACTGATGTCCCTGCTGTGGCATCAGTGGCAGTTGTACCCGTTGGGTTGACTCGCTTCCGTCCGCAAGATGATGAACTTGTCCCTGTCACTTCCGATAAAGCCAAAGAAGTGATTTTGCAAGTCCGGAGTCTTCAACAGGAATTTCAGCAAAAGTTGGGTGCTTCAGTTGTTTGGTTAGCTGATGAATGGTTTTTGATTGCCGGTGAGGATTTACCAAGTGAAGCCGAATACGGAGATTATCCGCAAATTGATAATGGTGTCGGTTCGATTCGTTTATTTGTTAAGCAATTTACAGAAGCCGCTGATAAATTGCTACCAGCAAAAATACAGGAGCGTAAATTTACCTGGGTTGTTGGGAATGCAGTTGAACGTGCATTTAAACCAATTTTGCAACGTTTAAATTCTGTTGATGGGTTGTCCGTGGATATGCAAGCACTATCAAGTGATTATTGGGGGCAAGATATTAGTGTGACGGGGTTACTAACAGGGCATGATTTGTTATTGAAACTACAAAGGAGTGATTTAGGGGATGGGATTTTATTGCCAAGTGTAATGCTCAAACATGGTGAGATGGTGTTTCTTGATGATATAAGCGTTGAGGAAGTTGCTTTAAGATTAAATACAAAAATTCTGACTGTAACGGGAGTAGAAGAGTTAATAAATACCTGTATTAATTGAGCGGTTAGTGATAAGCTACCAAATAATAGAACAATCTAGTATTAAAATTTAGCATCATGTAAAAGTCACCAATCCACATTACCCCACGGAATTTTCATTCCTATTGCTGATTTCGGTCGTTAATAAACACGAACGAAGAGTTTTTGCAGCTTAATTGCGATACAAATTAGCTCATATCGAGTTAATAGGTTTTCTTGCCTGTCTGGTTATTAATGATTTTCGGTATTTCCGGTTTGATGTAATTGTTTATTTTTAGCTATTAACTTGACGAACAGTAAATTGTAATCCTGGTAAAAACTGGAAATGTTAACTACATAACCAATGACGAATGACTATTAACGACAATTAACTGAGGAGTGGACGTGAAAAATCAGACTAAACAACCTAAAGGCAAAAAAATCAAGATAAGAAAACCAGCCTTATTTTTCGTTTATTTACAATTTATTATCTTTAATTTTTTTAATGTTCTCCCAGCAAGAGCTGCTGTAGACGAAAATTTAACTATTATTTACACTCAAGAAAATGCCAATCAGTGGTCGGGGATAACTAACCGCTTGCAGAGTGCGGGTGTAAAATATTGTGTGGTTTCTTTGGATGCAGTCAGGACAGCATCGGACTGGGGCGATCGCAAAGTGGTGTTTTTACCGAATGTGGAAACCCTGACTCCGGCACAAGCGATCGCACTCGAAGAATGGATGAGCAAAGGTGGACGGTTAATTGCTAGCGGGCCTGTAGGAAGTCTGTCAGCACCGGGAGTACGGCAGTTGATGCGAGCATTACTTGGGGGTTACTGGGGTTTTAGCCTCAACGATACCCAAAAATTACAACCCTCAAGGCAGAAAATTACACAAGATTGGGCAA
>JANNFJ010001162.1:0-7701 GCA_031379725.1 Calothrix sp. OTE_75_metabat_31 | reverse complement strand
GCATCCAACATCCCCGCTAATTCTTCACCTGTAGGACGCTTGATACGATGAGCAATCATAAATGCACCAATTTGCGCTGGTGTAGCTTCTCCCAATAACATCATTTTCGTGGCAGAAGCCGCTTCCGCACGAGTTAAACTTTCGGATGTATGATTGCCGCTGCCGACCTTACGCAGTAAATCCCGAAATATATTGCTCATTGACTCTTCTAACTACTATCTATTAACACTAACTCGCAGAACGTAATACAGAATCTGATTTCGGTGGGATATTTTCGCGTACTAGTTGCCAAAAATGGCGAATTGGGGGAATCTGGAGACGGTCGCCTGTTGTCACCATTACGACTTTGCGAGTCAAACTCGAACTATCCGCAAATATGGTGTTTTGATTGGTAAGGGAACGGACTGCAAGGGTCGGGTCGTTACGTGCTTCGACTAATGCCGAATGCGGTAACAATGCCACAAGTTCACCTTGACGCACTACTCCTCGAAAAGCATCGAGAGTATTTACTTCTAAAGCTGCTTGCAGTGTTGCTTCCATTCGTTCAAATCGGTCTTGTACCAATCGTTGCATCCCATAACCGTCCTTAAAAACCACTTGGGGATAATGGATTAACTCAGACCAGGGAACCGCATCATATTGGGCAAGTGGGTGATTAGCCCCAATTAGAAGTTCGATTGGTTCTTCATATAACACTTCTACCACCATCTCCCGACCGGTAGTCAAAAACCGATTGTTCATCACAATTGCCAAATCCACCAACCCATCTTTGAGGACTTTGAGAGCGCGATCGCTTCCTAATGATGTTACCCGCAATTGCACTTCGGGAAAATCGTGACAAAATCGCTGCAACACAGGTGGTAGGTAATAAGCACATAGCGAGTGAATTGCCGCAATACAAAGTTCTGGCTGCTTACCTGATAATAAATCGGAAATTTCTTGCGTCGCACTTTGCCACTCAAGACAAATTTTACGCGCACGCGGCATCAATCGCTCCCCCGCAAGTGTCAGTTTTGCTTGACTGGTACGATGAAACAATTCTAACCCTAAGTCCGATTCTAACGCTTGAATTTGCCTGCTGACGGTCGATTGGGTAACACCGCATTGACGCGCTGCTCCCTGGAAACTACCCGAATCAGCTATAGCCAGAAATGCTTGCAACTGCTCTAGCCGCATTGTTTATGTAGCCTGAATTACATTAGTGCCCATTCATCAACTTAACGGTTTTCCTATCTAAGTTCGGTAGATTTTGTTACATCTTGTTCGTTCTGTTAACAGTTTTTTTACAATTGGGATGTTTAGTTGTTGACCCACTTCGATGAGTTAATTACTGAATTTATCTAGAAATTCAATTATTAACGAATTCTAAATATATTCTTAATAATTAAACCATATGTAAGTAGGGAATAGAGAGTAGGGAGTAGGAAAAGTTGAATCCGCAAAAGACATCTGTTGGGGAGGATGTAGAGACGTTACATGTAACGTCTCTACATCAGGGTTCTCCACGTCTATGTCTAAAGAATATTTTTTCCCCCTTCTCCCCTTCCCCTTCAACTCCCAACTCCCCTCAAAGAGGCCAAAGCATGAAGTCTAACTTGTTCGTCGGTATCACCTGAAAGCTTAATGAGTGGTTCAATCGCAGCTTTTGTGCCGAGTTGCCCTAACGACAGCGCAACAGCGCTTCTAATGCTGCCAATTTCCATTGCCGGATGGGATTCGAGCATATCGAGCAATATTTGGGTGGCTTTAAATCCTAAATCGGGTTGCTTGACTCGTCCGAAAACGGTAACTATTTCCTGCTGTAACGTTACCGATTCAACTTGATTGAACGCTTGTTGCAAGTACTCCAAACCCAAAATGCTCCCCAACCAACCTAATCCTCGAATTGTTTCCAGCTTTAATTGCTCAGTTGTCTGCGCCATGAGTACTTCATACAAATATTGTGCGGCAGTATCGCCACCCAGGCGCGATAGTGACATCACTGCTGCCGATGCAACTTCGGGGCTAGAGTCGTAAAGTTGAGGCTGGATAAGGTTAACTAAATTGTATTTATCCCTCAAATCAAAGCGAAAACCTAATCCTAATATAGCTTCGCGTCGAACCGTAGGTGCTTCATCGCTAACCGCTAAAACTAATACCTTTTCGACTCGCTCATCGTGAAAACTACTTAGAGTTTCAATCGCTGCCGCACGAATTTCGACATTCGCATCTTGGACAACAGTCAATAAAGGGACAATTGTGGTTGTATCACGGATGTAACAGAGCGATCGCGTTGCCAAAAGTTTTGTCGAATCATCGTTTAATAACTCCGAAAGCGCTTGAATCGCACTTGTACCAAGTTGTCCCAATGCCGAGGCAGCCATGATGCGAAGTTCTTCATCATCGCTATTTTGTAGCAGTTCTACCAATGGCAAAATAGCTTCGGTACTTTTAAATTCTCCCAAAATACGCACTGCATACCAACGCAATTCTTCATCAGCAGTATCATCCTCCAAAATAGCAACCAAAGCGGGAATCGCCATACTTCCAAGATATGTAAATACTTTGCTAATATCCCAACGCTGCCCAAAATCACCGATTTCAAGAATTGAAAGCGCTAATTCGAGTAGATTTTCCTGGCATTCGCCTATTTCTGGATGTTTTGCATCCGTTTCCATCAATTGCTGCAAACTTTGAATTAGTAATGACCAATCTGATGCTTCGTATGCTACTCGTGCTTGTATTAAGAGTTTGTTAATATTCATGATTAAGAGGGGAAGGATTCGTAGGGGCGGGGTCTCCCCGCCCTGACAATATTGTTAATAAACTATTCTATATATCTGTGGAAAATGAAACAACCCAGCACTTATGGGAGTGGCTATAATACACCTCATGCGTTCGGGAAACACTACACATATTTTTATCAAGACATCTAACTTAAAAGGTATTTTTTGATGCTAATCTACGTGACTTATGCAAAAGCTGCATAGTGAATATACGGTTTTAGAAAACATCCGGATATTTCGTAACAATTTATACGATTTTTTATCTCAACCAATCTTAACTTAAGTTATATAGATTGTTACAAACCGAGTATCCAAGCCTTCTTGACAAATTAAAGAGATTGCAAAGTGCGAAAAATATTCTTTGTTCGCAGATAGTGGTTTGTAGTTGAATCTGATACAGTCGAACCGAATTCTATGCAGCCGTGCAACGAGAGTCACATGACAGACGCAGCAACTATCACAACACCTAGTCTCAACAAGTTCGAGAAATTGAAGGCAGAAAAAGATGGGCTTGCCGTCAAGTCAGAAATCGAGAAATTTGCTTCTATCGGGTGGGAAGCAATGGATGAAACTGACCGCGACCATCGATTGAAGTGGCTAGGTGTTTTCTTTCGTCCAGTCACCCCCGGTAAATTTATGATGCGGATGCGGATACCCAATGGTATTCTCAATGCTTCGCAAATGCGGGTTTTGGCGGAAGTAGTGCAGCGTTACGGTGATGATGGGTGTGCTGACATCACGACTCGTCAAAATATTCAGTTACGTGGGATACGAATTGAAGATTTACCCGATATCTTGAATCAATTCGAGACAGTGGGTTTAACCAGCGTTCAATCGGGGATGGATAATGTCCGCAATATAACAGGTGACCCTGTAGCGGGATTAGATGCTTCTGAGTTGTTTGATACTCGTGAGTTGGTACAGCAAATCCAAGACATGATTACCAACAAAGGAGAAGGTAACGCCGAATTTAGTAACCTGCCCCGCAAATTCAATATTGCTCTAGCAGGGGGACGGGATAATTCGGTTCATGCTGAAATCAACGATTTAGCATTCGTACCCGCTTTTAAAGATGAAATCTTCGGTTTCAACGTCATAGTCGGAGGGTTTTTCTCAGCTAAACGTTGTGATGCGGCAATTCCTTTAAATGCATGGGTTGCACCGGACGATGTAGTTGCGGTGTGTCGGGCAGTTTTAGAGGTTTTCCGCGATAATGGGCTACGGGCAAATCGTCAAAAATCGCGTTTAATGTGGCTGCTTGATGAATGGGGTGTAGATAAATTCCGCTTTGAAGTTGAACAACGTTTAGGTAAAACGTTATTACCTGCCGCAGAACATGACGAAATCGACTGGGAAAAACGCGACCACGTGGGTATATATAAACAAAAACAGCCAGGATACAATTACGTAGGCATGTCCATTCCCGTGGGTCGCTTTGATGCGGAAATGATGTTTGAAATTGCCCGTCTAGCTGAAGTTTATGGAAGCGGTGAGGTTCGCTTGACCGTCGAGCAGAACGTAATTATCCCCAACATATCCGATTCGTGTTTGGCAACATTTATTACAGAACCTTTCTTAGAAAAGCTTACAATTGATCCCAGTCCCCTAATGCGATCGCTTGTTTCCTGTACGGGTGCCCAATTTTGTAACTTTGCTATGATTGAGACGAAAAATCGTGCCCTGGCATTGATGAAAGCTTTGGAATCGGAGTTAGAAGTAACTCAACCTGTTCGGATTCACTGGACGGGTTGTCCGAATTCATGCGGACAACCCCAAGTTGCCGATATCGGCTTGATGGGGACTAAAGCACGTAAAAATGGCAAACCGGTTGAGGGAGTAGACATATACATGGGAGGCAAAGTTGGCAAACATGCTCAACTTGGAACCTGCGTAACCAAAGGGATTCCCTGCGAAGACTTACAACCTGTACTGCGTGAGTTACTAATTACGCATTTCGGAGCAAAACCAAAGGTATTGGTTAATAGTTAATTGCGAATGGGTTACTTTGAAGTAATTTGTAACTGACAAAAGTTTGTTCTGTGGGGCACGATACCGAAGTGTCCCAATGAAGGCATATTTCGCAAGAATTTCTTTGCGAGAGTAGACTTTTTGTCTAAATTACCGTTACAAAACTTAATTATGAATTATTACCCATAACGCCACTAACCATTAAGCACTGACAACTAACAACTAACAACTAACCACTAACAAATAAAAATGACTAATCTCTCCCGAAGAAAGTTCATCATCACCGCAGGTATTACGGCCGCTAGTACTCTCATCGCGCATGGTTGTTCTTCGAGTGGAACGAATGCTGATAATTCTTCCGGAGGGACAACACCGAGTGCAAATCCAGCTAGCAATGTCACTCCAGCAAATGCCCCCAAAGTTGAAACAACCAAAGCCAAACTAGGATTTATCCCCTTAACGGATGCTTCCCCATTAATTATCGCCAAAGAAAAAGGGTTTTTTGCCAAATACGGGATGACAGACGTAGAAGTCCTCAAACAAACATCCTGGCCCGTCACCCGCGATAATTTAAAATTAGGTTCATCAGGAGATGGAATTGATGGAGCGCATATTCTCAGCCCTATGCCTTACCAAATCTCCATCGTAGACAAAGTACCAATGTACATATTGGCAAGATTAAACCTCAACGGTCAGGCAATCTCAGTTGCTAATAAATTCAAAGAATTAAAAGTTGGACTTGAAAGTAAAGCACTTAAAGAAGTAGCAAGCAAAGCCAAAGCCGAGAGTAAACCTACGAAGATTGGTATAACCCTCCCCGGAGGTACTCACGACTTATGGATGCGCTATTGGCTAGCAGCAGGTGGTATCGACCCCGATAAAGAAGTCGGTTTAGAACCAGTACCACCACCCCAAATGGTTCAGAACATGAAAGTAGCCACTATCGATGCTTTTTGTGTGGGAGAACCTTGGAACGCACAATTAGTTAGTCAAAAATTAGGTTATACAGCTCTAGTCACAGGTGAATTGTGGAAAGACCATCCAGAAAAAGCCTTTACGATGCGGAAAGATTGGGTAGACAAAAATCCTAATGCTACACAAGCATTATTGATGGCAATAATGGAAGCACAACAATGGTGCGACAAACCCGAAAATCAAGAAGAGATGTGCAAAATCTGCTCGAACCGCAAATACTTCAACGTTGCTGTAGGTGATATTCTAGAACGCTTCCGAGGCAACATTGACTACGGTGACGGACGCAATGTCAAAAACTTTGAACAACGGATGAAATTCTGGAACAGTAATGCATCCTACCCCTACAAGAGCCACGACACCTGGTTCATCACCGAAAACATCCGTTGGGGCAAATTCCCGAAAGACACCAAAATCAAAGCAATAGTCGATGAAGTCAACCGAGAAGACTTATGGAAGAAAGCAGCAACAGCATTAAATATACCAGCCGACCAAATACCAGCAACATCTTCTCGTGGGATTGAAACCTTCTTTGATGGAGTCAAATTCGACCCCGAAAAACCCGAAGAATATTTAAAAAGCTTGAAAATAAAGAGCGTGTAATTAAATCATCGAGGAATAGAAGATAAACAGGCATTGCAGAATTGAAGTAAGAGGAATAATCAAGTAATTTTATTCCTCTTACCCTCTGCGACTCTGCGACTCTGCGTGAGATAAAATCATATCCACCCTTGAGCAATGCCAAAAAATCCTCTCCCTTCTTCTCTTAACTCTGTGTTCTTTGTGCCCTAGTAAGGTTCGTTATCTAACAAATTTATGTAATTATTATTCTCCAACACAAACCTAACCAAAAAACACCCAAATACTATTACTAAATTCCACCTGGAGACATTTAAAAATGACAGCAACAATCGGCAGACGCACCCGTAAAAAAACTATCCAAAAAGACATAATAAAAGTAATCTCAAAAAAAATCATCCCACCATTAATAGCCCTGGCAATCTTTTTAATAATTTGGCAAATAGCCTGTTCTTTCCCCGGCTCAAAATTACCCGGACCAATTGAAACCATTCAAGAAACTTGGGACCCCTTCATAACTCAACCATTCTTCGATAATGGTGCCAGTGATAAAGGCTTAGGTTGGCAAATACTCAGTAGTTTAGGAAGAGTTAGTATTGGCTTTACTTTAGCAGCAACAGTTGGTGTCGTCCTGGGAATTTTAATTGGTTCCAACCCCCTAGTATATAATGCCGTAGACCCAATATTTCAAGTGCTACGGACAGTACCACCCCTAGCATGGTTGCCGATTTCCTTAGCTGGATTTCAACAAGCAAATCCAAGCGCAATTTTCGTAATTTTCATCACGTCAATTTGGCCCATTCTCATCAATACCACCGTCGGAGTTCAACAATTACCCCAAGACTATCGAAATGTTGCCAGAGTCTTAAAACTCAAAGGCATGAAATACTTCGTGAAAATTCTTTTTCCAGCTACAGTTCCCTACATTTTCACTGGCTTGAGAATTGGTATTGGTTTGTCTTGGTTAGCAATCGTCGCTGCGGAAATGTTAGTCGGTGGTGTGGGAATTGGTTCATTTATTTGGAATGCTTACAATGCGAATACTGACACTAATTTGAGCGAAATTATCCTTGCACTCGTTTATGTCGGTATCGTTGGTTTATTCCTCGATAGATTAGTTGCATTTGTTGCTAGTAAAGTCGTTCCCGAAACAACACAAGGATAGTCCGTAGGGTGCGTTAGCGCTCTTGGTAACGCACCGCTCCAAGGTCTTGGTGCGTTAGCGGCAGCGTAACGCACCCTACAGATACCTAGCTTTTTTCATAAATAAAACCGGATTCCTATATTTGTAACTAATCAATCAGGACTAATAACAAATGACAGTAGCTTTTGTTGAGATAGACCATATTGACCGGGTATTCGATTTACCCGATGGTGGTCAATATATAGCCCTGAAAAATATTGAACTAAAAATTAA
>JANNFJ010001148.1:0-4168 GCA_031379725.1 Calothrix sp. OTE_75_metabat_31 | reverse complement strand
CACCTTGAGCATTGCGAGTGCGTTGAACTTGCAAACCCAAATAAGCTGCATATAGCGTTGCTACTAATAACCCCCACATCAATATGGGGTGAATAAAGTTTAATCCGTACTTAACCGATGGTGATAATTCCATAACTGAGTGTTCTTCCCCAAATCTCAAATCTTCATAAAAAGTAGCATAACTTCTTTTAGATTAATCGTAGGTATTTTTGTCACCTGTCTTGGGAAAATAGGGAGTAGGAGAGGGGGGAAGGGGAAGTAGGGAGAGGGGGAGAAGAGGAGAAGGGAGGAAGAGGGGAAAGAGAAGGAAGGCAGAAGAAATACTTTTTGCTTCTTCTACCTCCCCACCTCCCCACCTCCCCACCTCCTCACCTCCCCACCTCCTCACCTCCCTATCTCCCCACCTCCCCTACTCCCTACTATCAAATTTATGAAAGATATGTTGCTGCTGTTGGCGGCGCAAAGTGGTGATATAAAAAAGGTACAAATGTTATTAAAAGCAGGTGCGTCAGCAAATGTTTGCGTTCACGTTCGCGTAGCGTGTCCGCAGGACTCAGTGACTCCCAAGGAGTATGGCAGTAACCACTCCCATCAGCATCGCAGTGGTACAACAGCATTGATGTTTGCTGCAAATTATGGATATACGGAAATTGCCCGATGTCTAATTAAAGCAGGTGCTGATGTTAATTTGCAGCGACAGCAATACGGTTTGACAGCGTTGATGTTGGCATCTGCGGCAAATCAACCAGATGTTATCAAGCTTTTGGTTGAAGCGGGTGCTGATGTCAATCTAGTCAATGAAGATGGTAGTACGGCATTGATGGTGGCAACGCTCAAAGGCTACGCCGAAGTGGTACGAATATTATTAGCAGCTGGTGCTGATGCCAATATTCGAGATAAAGATGACGACACTGCACTGCGATTGGCAGTCAAACAGGGACATAGTGCAATTGTGCAATCTTTACTACAAGTGAGTGCGGATGTCAATAGTCAAGATGAAGACGGCGAAACCGTGTTGATGTTAGCAGCAGACTTGGGGCATATTGATGTTATTCAAGCGTTATTAGCGGCTGGTGCGGATGCGAAACTGCAAAATAGTGATGGGGGTACGGCATTATCTGCTGCTGCTGCGGTTGGGAATAGTGCCATTGCCGCGCTTTTACTATCCCACGGAGGGGATATTAACCACAAAGACCACGACGGGGAAACAGCGCTACATCTAGCCGTTGTTGAAGGTTATGCGGATGTTGCGGAAGTTTTACTCAACTGCGATGCAGACGTTCACATTAGAAATAAGCTTGGCGATACGCCGCTACTTGTGGCTGCACTACAAGGACATAGCCAAATTGTTGAGGCACTATTAAGACATGGTGCCGATCTCAATGTTAGTAATCTTTGCGAAACACCGCTAACGCTTGCAGTTGCCCAAGGACACATCGACACAGTAAAAGTATTATTAAGTAATGGCGCAAACCCAAATAGCCAAGGTGCAGATGGCAAAAGCGTTTTACTCAAAGCCTCTGAACGGGGCTACACAAATATTGTTCGGGATTTGGTCGTAAAAGGTGCTGATGTAAATTATCAAGACGCAGTTGGTGCAACAGGCTTAATGTGGGCAGCATCACGAGGGAACAGCGAAGCAGTCCAAATCTTCCTTAAAGCTGGGGCAAACCTCAATTTAAAAAACCAAGGTGGCTATACTGCCTTGATGCTGGCAGAGTTTAATAATTATCAGGATGTAGTCGAAATTTTGAGAGGAGGAGGAAAAGATAGTTGAACAAACGTTGTACCCATTGTAGAGACGTTACATGTAACGTCTCTACATCATTTTCTAAAGATTCTTATCGAAATTTAGGTTTAAATTTAAACCAACTTTTGATTGTTTGACAAATTTTTGCGCTTAAGGATTTAGGTTTAGAAGTGCGATATACTCTTGTCGAGTAGTTTGGCGGTGATGCTGGTGGTTTAGTATATTTACCTCGAAAATGTCGATCGAGTTGTGCAGCTTTGGTTAAATCGGCAGTAGCACGAAGTTCTAAGCCTAATTGCGAACAAACCAGTCCGCGATATTTGTATGCTTCGATGTAAAAAGGATTAATACGAATGGCTTGGGTAAAATTTGCGATCGCGTCTTCATACTTACCCATTTTCACATTTTCTGCTCCCCGATTATAGAAGGTATCAGCGCTCGATGCTCTTGCCCTTGGGTTGGTATTAACGTGACTATGGGGTTGTTTATCCTTAATGTCCCCACTGTTACCGCTATCAGTAATTGGTTCTGACTTCAGCTTTTGATATGCAGCATTAATAATTTTAGTTTTTTCCTCAGCTTCCAGCTTTTGCTGCGGGTCGATAAAACCGTCAGGATGCCAAAGCTTTACTAATTTTCGATAAGCTTGTTTAATTTCCTCCTGCGTTTCCCCCGGCGTTAATCCTAAAATTTCATAAGCACGATAGACATCGATGCGACTCATACTTAGAAAGCTCTACTGTAAATCTATATTAACTTTTTTGCTGTAGTAACAAGCATAAAATTGAGGTAAAGCAGTAAATACCAAAATCATAATCGAGCGCAAAAGCAATGATAAATTAATTAATAACTCCCTACTTCCCCCGTTATGATTGCTTCATCTCTAAATGCTCTAGCGCAACAAACACGGATTGCTGCGATGAATCTGGCTGTACTTTCGACGAATCAACGCTCGCAGGCAATTGAAGCTATAGCTATAGCGTTAGAATCATCACGGGATGATATTAAACATGCAAATATTACCGATTGTGAAGCGGCTATTGCTGATGGTATTGCTAAACCACTTTACAAACGCCTGGAGTTGGACGAACATAAATTACGAGATGCGATCGCAGGAGTACGCGATGTTGGTAAACTTGCCGACCCCATTGGAACAATTCAAATTCACCGCGAACTCGATGCGGGTTTGGTTCTCAAACGGATAACTTGCCCCTTGGGGGTTTTAGGAGTAATTTTTGAAGCACGTCCCGAAGCTGCAATCCAAATTGTCTCGCTAGCTATCAAGTCGGGAAATGGTGTTATTCTCAAATGCGGTAAGGAAGCAGTACGTTCTTGTACAGCAATTGTTAAAGCTATCAAACAAGGACTTTCGCAAACAGCGGTCAACCCGGATGTAGTGCAGTTACTAACCACCCGCGAACAAACTTTAGAATTATTGAAGCTGGATAAATATGTCGATTTGATAATTCCTCGTGGTTCTAATACGTTTGTGCGTTTCGTTCAAGAAAACACCCGCATTCCCGTACTTGGACATGCTGACGGGGTATGTCACCTCTACGTTGATACAGATGCCGATATCGACAAAGCAGTTGCGATCGCATTCGATTCCAAAACCCAGTATCCGGCAGCATGTAACGCAATTGAGACAATGTTAGTACATGCTGACATTGCCCCAATATTTTTACCAAAAGTTGCAGCAGCATTCAATCAAAACGTCGAATTGCGCGGTGATAAACGCACTTGCAATTTTTTACCCGACATTACCCCAGCGATTGTTGCTGATTGGGAAACCGAATATAGCAACTTGATATTGGCAGTCAAAATAGTCGATAGTTTAGAGGATGCGATCGCGCATATCAACACTCACGGTTCCAAGCATACCGATGCCATTGTCACCGAAACTGCCGAAACTGCCGCGAAATTTATGGCATTAGTTAACGCAGCTGGTGTTTATCACAATTGTTCGACGCGATTTGCCGATGGTTTTCGCTACGGCTTCGGCGCGGAAGTCGGTATTAGTACGCAGCAAATGCAACCTCGCGGTCCCGTTGGTTTAGAAGGGTTAGTCACGTATAAGTATCAAATGAGCGGCAACGGTCATATTGTTGCCGATTATACGGGTGATAATGCAAAATCATTTACCCATCAAGATCGGGAAATATAAGTATATTCTACTTTCTACTTTTTTCCCCCTTCCCCTTTACCCTTTAACCACTCCTTCGTTCCAAACGGCGCCAATTCCCCCAAATATTTAAGAGATTTAAAATCCGGGTTTCTCCTACAAAACCGAGATTCTGACCTCTAAACTAAAGCTTTAAGCAAAGCCTGAAGCTTTAATTGGATTTCAGCCAGTTCTTTATCAGGGTCGGAACCAGCGACGATACCAGCACCAGCATACAACCTTGCGTTCTTGCCATC
>JANNFJ010001145.1:0-2413 GCA_031379725.1 Calothrix sp. OTE_75_metabat_31 | reverse complement strand
AGGTGAAAACCTCAAAAAAGAACTTCTGATAATCAACCCAAACTGCCAGATTGATTTATATCAGTGCGATCTAGAATCTATCGAATCGATGAAAACTTGCGCCCAGATTATTGCCAGTAAATACAAAACAATCGATATTTTGATTAATAATGCTGGTACTTTTGATTACCAGTGTCATTTTACCAAAGATGGACTTGAAAGTCATTTTGAGATTAATGTTTTGTCACAATATATATTTAATACACTTCTCAAACCCCTTGTATTAAAATCATTGCAAGGGCGAATAATCAACCTAACAGGCTTGTCTCATAAAGCAGGGAAATTTAATCTGCAATATATCCAAGATCCAAATAAATCTCCAAAAAGTTTTATCAATACAATTCGGCTTTGTTCAGATAGCTGTTTATATCGCAACTTACTTACTTTTAAACTTGCTAAAGAACTTGAGAATACAAAAGTAACTGTTAATTGCCTGCATCCAGGCTCTATTAAAAGCAATATTGGTAAAGATACTGCAACTTTAACTGGCAACATTCTTTCTCCAATTTTTAACCTTTTTGCTCAATCAGCAACTGAAGGTGCTAAAACTTCTTTATATTTAGCACTCTCGCAGGAAGGTGGACAAATTAGTGGCAAATACTGGTCTAATTCCAAAATTGATAAACCGTCCGAGCTTTCCACTAATATGGATTTGGCTGAACAATTAGAGGCTAAGTGCCGTGAGCTAACCACAATCTAAGTTAGCTTTAAATTTAATTTTGCCACAGTGGCAACTTCCGTGAAATGTTTTTTTAGACATAAGTGCAAGTAGATTTTTGTTTACGGCTTATTGCAGCTTAAAAGTTTATAATCCAAAAAGTTTTTTTAGACCTTCTTTTAATTGTGTAGGTTTGCGACCAAGTTTACTTTCCAAATCGCTTGTAACCACAGATTCTTGTCCATTTTTTATATCAACAATAAATCCTATAATTTTGGCTATTAATTCTTCTGGTAAGCCTCTTTGCTTCATAGCTATTTCAAATTGATCGACCTCAGCAGAAGTATAAATCACTTCTTTTCCTGACAATTCTGACAAGTAACTAGCAATATCGTAAAACGAATATGTCTCAGTACCTGTAAATCGATATGTTTGGTTCGCAAACTCCTCTGTTGCCAAGACATTTGCCATCGCTTCGCCCATTTCTGATCTGAGAGCAAAGGCAGTTTTACCATCTCCAGCGGGCTGAAAAATCCCAGTTTCAGTCACATTTTGCCCCACAAACTGCGGAATCGTATCCATATAGAGTGCATTCTGAAAAATAATGTAATTTAGTCCGCTGGCTTTAATATAGTCCTCGGTCTCAAAATGCCTACTCATAAGCTTGTTTACTAGTGTTGATGGGTCTTTAAGTGACCTACTGGTATAGGCAATGTTTTTAACTCCCATTTTTTTGGCAGAATCAACTACATTTTTATGCTGTTTCATAAGATTACCTTGATCTCCGCCCGAAATTAGGAGAACTGTATCCACGTCTTTCATCGCATTTTCAAGAGATGAGATATCATCATAATCACCCAAAAAAGCCTTTACACCAAGGGATTCTAATTTTGTTTGACTTTCAGGTTTGCGAACAAGGGTAAAGATTTGATTAGCGGGAATTTGTGTTAATAATTGCTTGATTATTGAGCTAGCGAGTATTCCGTTTGCGCCTGTGATTAGTATATTCATAATTTTTTTGGCTTTTAAATTGAGTTATTAATAAAGGGTTTTGATAATTTCTGCTTCAGTAATTGGCGACCAAGTATTGTCTCTGCCATTGAGATAAACTATTGGCATTGAATTCATTTCTTCCACAGTTATATCATCTAAAGTTTGCACTCTAATTGACACTCCTTCCTTTGTCCATTCTGTTTTTTTAGAAATTCCATATGGTATAGTTCCACAATGGTTGCAAAACACATAGTAACCAATGTGCGGATTATTTACATATTCCTTTTGAGAATCCTGACCCTCAACCAGCTTAAAATCTTCAAGTGAAGTTCTGATTGACCAGTAAGAATTTTTACGACAAAAAGTGCAGTTGCATTTACTAGATCCTTGAGCCAAGTCTAAATTAGCTTCAAATTTAATTTGACCGCAGTGACATGAGCCGTGAAATATTTTTTTTGACATAATTTTTATAAAATTTGGGGTTAGATTGAAAATTGAGTTGGCTTTTATTGTCTTCCAGTCAGGACAAAAGATTAATCCACTTTTATTCTTTTCAACACGATATCCAATAGACTTTCAAGTTCATTTTGTTGACCAATTGTTAAATCTACAAAAAACTTTTCAATTACTTGATTATAAACTTGTTGAGCTTGCAAAAATACTTTGACACCTTTTTCAGTTAAATTTACATTGTATTTTCTCCTATTATTGGGATCTAAAACC
>JANNFJ010001086.1:0-4017 GCA_031379725.1 Calothrix sp. OTE_75_metabat_31 | reverse complement strand
TTTTAAATGTCAAGGCTTGGCTGTCGGAAAATTTGATGGGAAACTCAGAGATAGGATAGGGATGCCAGCCAAGGCTCGTCATCGCTTGTGTGAGAATATGACTATCGAGACTGGGTGCGATGGCACCTAAGAATAATACATCACGCGATGTATGTCCAACATAATTGGGTTCGCGCATATTTGCCATAATTGACGACATGGCTACCATAATTTCCTCCCAGTTAGCATAAGCTTCAGGAATGCGGGAACCGGGCAACAAAGCTATTACCAATGGACGAATTGTTTCCTCATGTTCGATATTGGTATTGTAAAAACGATGGGCAGGAAATGATGGTTCTAACCCATCCATCATTGGGTTTCCCATATTAAAGGCTGGCACGCGCATTTTTTGTAAAATTTCTGTTGTCAGGGAATCTCTGGGAAACACTGCTTTGCAACGGGCACGAGTCATTAACCATCTTTCCCACGGGTGGTATACCGAACCAGAGAAGTTTTCCCAGGCAGCACCTTTATTTATGCGCTTTAACAATCCCGATTCATCGCGCACATGATATTCCGATTTTGCAGTCCCCACAAAAGCATAATTTGTACCGCTGACCCATGCAAATAACAGCGGGACAATATCACCCACAGCTAAAACTGCGCTGCGATTACCAGCTTGTTTTTGCGTTTTTACCCATAACTTAGTAGTTTGAATTTGCTTAAGAGTTAGTTTAATTAAACCCCCTTTGACATCGCGCATCAATTGCCGTCCATCCATATATACGAAACCACCCGACGGCATTGTTTGCACCGAACCGATAATAGGAATATCGAGTTTTTGGTAAAAATATCCTTCACCCACCAACGGCAACGCGCAAATTTCTGGTGGATGGGGTAATTGTCGGAGTGATTTTAAGATGCAAGTTGCGATCGCATCCTCTCCATGACCATTGCTTAGTACCAGTAATTTGAATTGTGACATAGGAATTTGGGGAGTAGTTGAGAAACAAAAATTACTAGTTAACTGTCTACTTAGTTAAAGAGGAATGAACTGTGGGGAGGCAAGCATTTCGTGATTTAAGGAAGTTAGTTTTATCCCCATTGCTTTACCTCGCTACAACTAACTTTCAGTTAAATCAGGCAAATTTTATGCGAGTTTCTTCGGCTGCAATTTTCACACTCGCCAGTATTGCTGCTGGCAATTTTTCTGAATCAGCAACTGCTGCACCAAATAATACTTCGACTTCAGCAAAAAATATAGATAGCATTGTAGTACCGGTAATTACAGACAGTCCGGCACGGGTTGAAACAATTGCCCGTCCAGAAACAGAAAATGCTCCCCAATTTTCTCAAAATTTGCTCGGAGTGCAAAGTCGTTCCAGCAACAATTCGGCTGTGGTAATAAAAACAATTCAGCCTACTGTTACAAAAAATGAACCTCTTACCAATACACCAACCGAAAAATTACCAATTCAAATTCCCGTTCCATCAATAGCTTCACTCACTCCCACCAAACCAGCGACACAAAAAGCTCCTATCCCCATACTCGTTCCACCTGCTGGTTCTCGCACTGCTGCCAAACCAGTAACCCCGACAATTAATCCGAACCGTCCTCCCTCGATTTCCCCCACTCCCTCCATCACCCCATCTCCAACTGACCCGAATCTAGTTGTACCTGCAACTGAGGTTAAAATTGTTGGGGCTACCCAAGAATTACAACAAATTATTCGTCAAGTTATTAAAACACAAGCAGGTGGAGACACAAGTCAAGCGCAATTGGAGAAAGATGTTGCAGCAATATTAAATAGTAAATTATTCCTCAGTGCTAATGTAAATACTACAAATACGCCCAATGGTTTAAATGTGGTGTATCGAGTACAACCTATAGTAGTGCGATCGCTCCAACTATCAGGGGCAAAAGCATTAACTTATAAAGTCGTTACCGAACCCTTCCAAAAACAAATTAATCAAGCTATCAGCCCATCTAGTCTACAAGAATCGGTACAGAAAATTAATAAGTGGTACAAAGATAACGGTTACAGTCTGGCACGGGTCGTTTCGATTGAACCCAACCAACTAGGTATTCTCACGGTAAATGTTGCTGAAGGGTTAGTAAGCGATATTAAATTTAAATTTGTGAACGAAAACGGCGAAACTGTTGATAGTAAAAGTAAACCCGTCGTTGGACGCACCAAACCCGACTTTCTCCGGCAACAGTTAAAATTAAAACCCGGTGAAATATTTAAAGAAGATGTTGTGCGTCAAGATGTGATGCGTTTGTATGGCTTAGGTTTATTTGAAAGCGTCAATGTCACGCTCGATGGTGATGCAACTAAGACTGATATTGTATATGAAATTAAAGAAACAGGAGCGCGTTCGGTAAATGTTGGTGGTAACTATAATGCCGACCAAGGTATTTTGGGTACATTCAACTATCAAGACCGTAACGTGGGCGGAACTAACGACACATTAAGCACCAATGTCCAACTGGGACGGCGCGATTTATTATTTGATAGCACCTTCAACAGTCCTTATCGTCCCACAGACCCCGACCGCAACGGCTATACCATCAATGCTTTTCGTAAAAGCGGACTTTCCGACACATTCGATGGTAATATTAAACTCGCAAATGGCGATCGCATTCGTGAAGCTAAAATTGGTGCTGGTGTCAGTTTCCAACGTCCCATTGATGGCTGGGATGCCTCTTTAGGATTTAACTATGCAAGAGTGAATATACGCGACCGAGACGGCAAAATCACCCCGACAGACGAAAAAGGTAACCCCCTAACTTTAAGCGGTACAGGTACCGATGACCTGGCTACGGTTTCATTATCTGCTGTCAAAGACCGCCGCGATAACAAAATTAACCCAACTAATGGTTCTATCCTTAAATTAAGTACCGAACAATCAGTTCCCTTTGGCAATAGCGGTATCACAATGAACCGTCTTCAAGCTAATTACAGCCAATTTGTCCCCGTCCAAGTTTACAAAAGCCAACAACCTCAAGTTTTTGCGGTTAACCTTCAAGCCGGAACAGTTCTAGGAGATTTAGCACCTTATGAAACCTTTAATTTGGGCGGTCAGAACTCAGTACGCGGCTACGGTACGGGTGATGTAGGTAGCGCTCGCACCTACGTATTAGCCTCAGCCGAATATCGTTTTCCCCTTGTGAAATCACTCGGTGGTGTTTTGTTCGCTGATTACGCTTCTGACTTAGGTACGGGTGATAGCGTGATTGGGAATCCTGCTGGTGTGCGCGGTAAGCCTGGAAATGGTTTTGGTTATGGTGCAGGTATTCGCTTTGACTCGCCTTTAGGGTTACTTCGTGCCGACTACGGTGTTACCGACCAAGGTGAAAGTCGATTCAATTTTGGTATCGGGCAGAAATTTTAGGAATCTTCTTTTTCTTCTTGATTTTTACCACTTTTTGCTAGAGTGAATGTGATTTGTTTTTAAAAGCATACTCGGACTAGTAATTATGACAGGTAAAGGACAAGGTTTTGGTTTTGGTTTGGGCAAGATGAAGGAATTGGCAGATGCCTTCAAAAAAGCTCAACAAGTTCAAGAAGGTGCTAAAAAACTCCAGGAAGAATTGGAGGGAATGGAAATTCAAGGAGAAGCTGGTGGTGGTTTAGTTAAGGTAGTGGTAAGTGGAAACCAAGAACCAAAACGCGTAGAAATTTCCCCTAATGCTTTGACAGAAGGGGCTGATGTACTTTCTGACTTAGTTACTGTGGCTATGAAAGACGCTTATAATAAGTCCACTGCGACAATGCGCGATCGCATGGAAGAATTAACTAGCGGGTTGGAATTGCCTGGATTTTAGTCATTTGTCAATAGTTAGTAGTCAATAGTCAGTAGTCAGTTGTCAATAGTCATTTATTCTTGTGTTTAGACAAAGGTTTCTAATGTTGTGTAAATAATAAGACCAGTACGCAAATACCTTGAAACCTAAATACCACTGACAAATGACTAATAACAAATAACCACTGACAAATGACCACTGACAAATAACCAAAAATATCTATGCCACAC
>JANNFJ010001067.1:0-12747 GCA_031379725.1 Calothrix sp. OTE_75_metabat_31 | reverse complement strand
CTTACGAGGAAGGCTTTGTGAAAGAAGGTGTCGGTGCTGGGGCAGCTTGTATTGCTGCAAACTTGAGTCAAAATTGGCAACAACATCACCTGTTGAATGCAATCGAGGTGCAACTTGAACGTTTAACGTTGCGTTAACGATTTGATTAGCGCAAATAAAAGCTGTAGAGACGTTACATGTAACGTCTCTACATCATTTCCATCCTTATACTTATATCAATGAAAATATTTTTACTTATTTTACCTCTACCGCTTCATGGCAATTCAAGAATGAATTCTTCTAAATAATAATTGTTCTTCTAAAGCTGCAATCCGATTATAGGCAGCGGTTAATTGTGCTGTTAGCCGCTGGATTTGAATTTCTGGAGTTAAAAGTCTATCTCCAGCTTGAAGATTTATGTCTGTATAAATTGCATCAACTAAGACATCTTTATGTTCCATTTCCGCATTGAAACTAATGTGTCCTTTCGGCTGATAGCTACCAGTTTCGGTATCGTCGAGCAAAGTATCTCGAACAATAGTATCGGTATAGGAGCTTGATAAAGACTGAGATACTTTACGATCGAGTTGTTGAATTATTTGATAAAGGGCATCGACTTTACTGCTCAAAGTCAAGACCTGCTTTTGTAGTGGCTCCATTAAATACCCTTATAAGTTTGTTTTTTATATATTATTCAATCTATTGCCAACCTTAACAATACTTACGAATTATTTAATTATTAATACTATACGTTTGAATGCGACATATACCTGAATTATTCCTAAATATATCTAAAGAATTAATAAAGCTTTCATTAACATTGGTATGGAGTTTAATTAACTCCTTAGAGATATATTTAGAAAATGTCCATAGAATTAACCATTTGTAAGCTAAATTTAGCAGGCTTGAGAAACAGCATATATTTAGCTCAAATAACGCGTTTTAAGGCTGATTACAGAATTTGCTGTAATACAACAAAAAAATTGACATCCCCTCAAATATTTTGAACCGACGAATATTAGGGCTGCTAGCTAGAAATATTTCATTTTTTATCGAAAAAATCACAAATCTTAATTTTTTATCACTTCTGTTACTGCATAGGTTTTAGGGCAAAGGGGAAGGGAAAAAGGTAAAAAATCTTGATATATCAGGATTTTTTACCTTTAACCTTTACCCCTTCCCCCAAAACCTAAGTAGTATTGAAGTGCATCCTTAATCCGTCACCTGTTTTCTAAGAGACTTAATCTGTTTTCGCTTAGTTTTCGAGTCAAGACGTTTTTTTTGCGAACTGCGACTTGGTTTTGTGGGTTTGCGGATTTGCGGCAGTATAACTGCACTCAGAATGAGTTCTTTAAGCCGCTTCAACGCTTCCAAACGGTTTTTTTCTTGACTGCGATGTTCTTGAGACTTGATGACGACGACCCCATCTTGGGTAATGCGCCGGTCGTTGAGCTTCAAAAGCTGTTTTTTATAAAAATCAGGCAATGAGGAAGCTTCAATATCGAAACGCAAATGGATCGCAGTCGAAACCTTATTGACATTTTGACCACCTGCACCTTGGGAACGAATTGCACTCAGTTCGATTTCGCTATCGGGGATAATGACTGTGTGAGAAAGTTGCAACATAAATTAACTAATTGGCTGATTGCTGGTACAAGGTAACTCCATCCCGATATTTAAAAATATTCTCTAAAATAAATTATCCTGTCTAGTCCCATCTATCTATATAGTATCGCAATGCCAATAGGCAGATACGTAGGGTGCGTTAGCGTGATTCGTAACGCACCAAGGCCTCGAAACGGTGCGTTAGCGTGATTCGTAACGCACCCTACACATACTTAGATATTTAAGCGCAAGCGCAGGCTACGCCAACATAAATCAAACCGGATTCCTATATATAGTATCGCAATGCCAATAGGTAGTTGAGTAGATGAGGACTACAACATACGCAGATGCTGAACTGTGGACAGTACTAAATTTAGCCCAGTTTTTACAACAAATTATTAAAAATGTAGAGACGCGACATATCGCGTCTCAATGCTGCGTAGGTTTTGGAAAATTGTAGGTTGGGTGGAACGTAGTGTAACCCAACAAAGCCTGATTAGCGTTGGGTTTCGTTCCTCAACTTAACCTACGAATTTTCGTATTTTTGGCTTAACCGAACAGTATCGCATCTCACTAAAATTTTGTTGAAAACACAAAAAATATTATTGTAATAATTCAGGGTCAATACCAAGAGCCACGAGTTGTTCGGGGGAGAGGTTACGTAATTTATCTGCTAATTGTTCCCGCTTACGATGTTCTAATTCTGCTCGTTCATCACCAGTAAGTAATAAATTATTCTTATCATCCCACCATCGCAGCCAAGGCAAAGTAACATTTTGATACAGTCCTTCCCAAATTCCTAGCTTTACACCCATACCTTCTAGAAAATAATGTCCCTGTTCATCAGGTGACATAGCTTTGTAACTATTACCAACGAGACGATAAACTTCTACACTTGCCTTCTCTACCTCATAGATTGCGTAGTAAGGAATACGAATTGCCTGTTAAACCCAAAATTTACCAGCTTTCCCTTGGCAGGGTGGGGTTTTATCGCGTTCTTCGCTACCGTTGCCTGACACAAATTCAATTGCAATCAACGGTGCAACATACTCTTTCCACAGCACGTAAGAACGTCTGACTTTACCATCTAAGTACAGTGGTACATTCGGCACATAAAACCAGTCAGGTGCTTCTGCACCTTTTTCTGGTGGTTCTGTCAAACGCCAATATATACCTAAGTCTTGTCCGACGCAATAATCCCCATTAGGGTGCAATTCTTGTAAGACAGGTGTAATGGAATCTGTTAGTAAATTACTTTGAGGATGTTCTTGCCAATTTTTCACGAATGTACCATCTTCGCAGGGTAGTTGCGTATGATCTGGTAGGGTTAATGATGACAAAGAAGTCATATTTATAAACGCATGGAAGCTATATTTATTATAATCTAGTCCTTATTGAGAGATAAATCTTGTCAGTCAGTATATTTTTAAGACAGGCTAGAAGCCAATGTCCGGGGGTATTAAAGATATTTAGTGCAAATTTAAAAATCTTCATCTATTTCTGACTGAAAAATCGCATTTTTGAATCAAGACTATAGTCCAGGGGAACAAGAAGCGCAGTAATTGAGGGCTTCTCGACTAAATTTACTCAAAAATATTGACAACTAATACCATTTTTATATGAAGATGCATATTCAACGCCTGCTTACAGCAGGCTTCGTTCCAGTTAGCCTCCGGGCTGTAAGCCCGGAGGTGGTCTATGCAGCTTCATACAGAATTGGTATAAGCAACTTATTGTAAAAATAATGTCTCAAAGATTTCATTGCGTAATTGACTGCTTGCAACACAATCGGTTTGAAGCAAGCAATCAACTAATAGCTTATTAGCATAATAGTAATCTTTCAGTATTTCCTGGTCTTCGTGGCTAAATTCTTTAAAACCAGTTCCGAATAGTTGATTTGCTAATAGTTTGTTACTTGCGATTTTTCTAACCTCATCTGCACCATGCTTCAACTTATCTTCATGATTCTGAATAGAATTATCAGCTTCAAAAAAATCATTCATTATCTTCTCTAATTCAGGCAAATTATCCTGACAAATTCGTTTTGATTCAAAGCCATAATTAATGGCTATTTTTACAATTTCGTCAGTAGATTCTGCATTAATTACCTTAGGAGTTGATTCGGTTGTCACTTCATCATATTTCTGAGCTAAAATAATTCCTTCTTCCAAACTATTCACATCTTTAAACAAACGAGTAAAACAATTTCCGCAACTTAAATACTTAGTACGTGGTTCTAATAAAAAACAAACTTGTCTTTTCGAGTCAATATCGTAATCGATGTCTAAAAAAAATGCTCTTGTCGCAGCATGAAATTTTTTCGCTTCTACATCACTATTCATCTCAAATAGATGCAATACTGATTCAGCCTTTTTGTTTGCGCTTCTAACATACTCCCGCAAGTTAAGTCTTCCATCTAAAATTTGATCTATTTCCCCCTTCATCAAACTGAAAAAATCATTAGAATCGAGCAATATTTCTGATACTAGTAAAAAAACTTCTCTCCATTTATAATTTGTGACATGCTTAACTAATTTTTGTAATTCTTTAACTCTTTGCGATTCTTGATTATTTTCATGATGTTTAAATTCGTTTTGCTCTGAGTCATCTGATGTTTGAGGAATTAAACTGACAATTCGCTTGGCAACGAAATACTCATGAAAAGTCAGATGAGAAAATGAATAAATTCCTTTAGCTCGCTCAATAATAACACCATGTTGAGATTCCATAGACCTCAAAAGTTTTTCAATATCTTCTTGCGAAATATTTATATCATTACCCTGATTTAAAATTTTGTTAATATAATTTTTAATCATGTTCTTAACTTCTAATACAGTAAAGAAATATTTATCTTTTTCAAAAGTACTATAAGCAATTTGCCTGAGTAAGCCTTTTTTGCGTTTCAACGATAATTTTTCATAGATTTGGTTCCGATTAATTCCACGTTTAGCGTCCCATTTTTTCAATAAAACATCTAATCCTTCGTGATAACTTTCCGAACGGTTATGTGGTAAAGTGCCAGACTCTTCAAATACTAGACATAAAAGAGTTAATAATAAAGGAGTAACTGCAAGTTGGTAAACGCGGTTATTTTTTTTAAGACGCTTAATAAAATCTTCAGACTTGATTGATTTATTTTTAAACCAATTGTTGGCAAATTCATTGATTTGTTTATCATCAAAATCAGCTATTTCAATTTCTGTAAATTTATCAAAGGTATATTCCCATGCTGCAATTCGACAAGCAATCACAAAATGATTATCAAAATATATTCTCGAAAAACTTCTAACTTCTTTTAACGTATGCTCTTGATACTCGGCATTTACTTCATCTAACCCATCAAATAAAACTAGAGCAGAACCCTGCTTAAATAATTCGATAAGTTCTGATTCTGTAACGTCACATCCAGAGTATTGCTGCCGAATATAATCAAATAAATTGGGTCGATTTGGGTCTTCGGCGAAATATTTGAGAGGGATAAAAATAGGAACAAGGTTTGATAGAAAATCCCCTTGGTTGCATTGGATTGCTAAGTATCTTAAAAAAGTAGTTTTACCAGCACCAGGTTTTCCTAATACAATTAATTTTTTATATTTTTCTACTGCTTTAGCACCAATAACTCGCTTCTCTACAACTTTTCCCAATCCAAATCTATTAAAGTCTTCATATCCACATTCCTTAAGTAATTCATCAACTGTTTTACGTCTAAGTGCTGTCAGCTTTTCCAAAATATTGACATCGGTGTAAATTTGACTCAACTCAATTGGTTGTGTCATATCCAATATACGCATCGTTCCACATAACTCCTGGGTCAGTTCTCTGACCTGATTGCGTACCCTTTCAATTGAATTTTGAACCGCAACTGGGACATATCCGTATGAAACTTCTTGGTAGTTAATATCCAACGCTTCACAAATACTTGTAAAATACTTCTCCCAGACGTTCTCGCCGTTAAAAAACTTGCTAATGACAGAGCGGTTGCAACCCAATTGAGCAGCTAAGGACTCCTGCGTAAATCCTCGCTTGGTAAAAGCGGAATGTGCTTGCTGAAGTCCTTGTTGGGAAACTTTCAGGGAGGGTTTTGCCATTGCAGTCAGGATTAAAGTAATACGTTTTGCAATTATAGGCAATAATAAAATAACGTGCCAGTTTTTTTTACTTGATTTTGTCTTTATAAACAAGCAAAACTAAAAAATAAACTGGCATAGTTGAGAAATAAGCAAGAATAGGCTAATATACCTACAAGCCGTTAAGGGCAAGTCATGGTCGCTCGCTCAAGAGCAAATTAATGACTCACGCTAACAGTGGTTATTTATGACACAACTGGCGCTAAGAACATATTTCGAGAGTTTGTCCAAGTTAATTGAAACAGGAAGTTCATATTCTGCCTTTCTAGAAAGGGTCGGGAAAAAAAACCAAAGGATAATTTTTCCGAATGGTTGCTTAATTACCTGTCCTTATGAAGAAATGCTTGATATTGCCTCTGAGTATAGTCTTCCTTCATCACCTTCGGAAATGACTTCCCTGTTGTTACCGCAACGTCTCCATAACCCAATTGATTTTTTTTGTTCTCGGATTATTGTTGTCGCAATAATCAGTGGTTTTGGAAACGTAAAAGTGGAATTGTGCGACTCGCAGTCGTTTATTGGTACAGTCGAAATATCTTACAGAGGGCAGCAACTAAAGAAGCTCTAATAACGCCTTATATGTCTAAGTTATCCATTTGATCGGCTTACACAGCTGACAGTATAAACAATTAAATAGGTATAAATTAATTATCCAACTAGCTTTGAGGATTAGATACTAGTCACATGCTGGTTCGCTTGGGAATCCATGCGACCAGCTTTTTTGTTGAGAGTTACTCTTAATACTGTATATGTGTCATTGTTTACCCCAAACTTAAGTTTCAAAAAGGACAAAGCCATGAAAACTAATTTACCTGACGACCATAATCTTTTGTTCCATTGGGCTTCTAGCTTAAAATATTTTCTGACGTTCGCATACAAGGTTTGCAGCCATAAGGGAATACTGAAAACTTTTGGACGCTATCTAACATCTTCTGTGATAACCACTTTACTAGAGAGGAAAGGAAGTTTAAAATTATGCGGACAAAAGCGGATTGTGACTTTGCTTTTTTCCGATTTACGTGGGTTTTCAACTTTATCACAACAGATATCCCTAGAACAAATCGTCGAGACAATCAATCTTTATTTAGGGGTAATGACAGATATTATCCACAAGTATAACGGAACAATTAACAATTTTATGGGAGATGGAATTTTTGCGGTATTCGGTGCCCCCGTAGAGATTGCAGATGCTCAAGAACAAGCTGTAAGCTGTGCAATCGCAATGCAATTAGCAATGGATGATATTAATCAGCAACTAGCAGTTTTAGGTATACCATCTATAGAAATGGGTATTGGTATACATACTGGCATCGTTTTCGCTGGAAAAATTGGTTCTCAAGAATATGCTAAATATACGGTGATGGGTAGTAATGTTAACTTAGCTGCTCATCTGGAAACGTACACAAAAGGCGGACAGATTTTGATTTCTGCCGATACTCTACAATCACTCAAAGAACTGGTGCAGGTCGATGCCGAAATGCAAGTGCAACCGAAGGGAATTAAAGAACCAATGACAATTTATAAAATTAGCGGCATCAGTGGCAGGTATAAATTATATTTACCATAAAAGATAAAACTTGATAATATTTTAACTTATCTGCCCCCTACACATGCTACAAATAATCTGTATTGAAAATATATAGATTAATCGAATGCAGCAATTGTCCCTTCCCTTAGATTTATATACTGATAAAAATAATCATGAGAATTGGTTTCAGGAGATGCTAGCTTTTTTAGGAGTAAGCAACCAAACAGCATGGACTGATGACTTTGGCAAATCTCTAAGGAAATCGATGATGCAGCAAGGATATGCTCCAATCAAAACACTCAGCTTATTTTCTGGGGGTGGTGGATTGGATATTGCATTTCATGATGCTGGTTTTGAAATAATTCAAATGGTCGAGCTTGAAGCTAAATATATTCAAACATTAAAACATAATTGTTTATCAGGAAAATGGCTCGAAGGTTCTAAGCCAATATGTATTGATATTAAAAACTATATACCTGAATCAATCAAAGTTGATTTCATTATCGGAGGTCCACCTTGTCAAAGTTTTTCCGCTGCTGGACGTAGAGCAGCTGGAGTATCTGGAACAAACGATGTGAGAGGCACATTATTCCAAGAATACGTTCGCATTCTAGAAATACTTCAACCGAAAGGGTTCCTATTTGAAAATGTATATGGAATAACTGGAGCAAATGACGGGCAAGCTTGGCAAGAAATCCAAACAGCTTTTAGAAAAGTTGGCTATAAAATATATTTTCGTGTTTTAGATGCAGCTGATTATGGAGTTCCTCAACACCGAGAGCGATTGTTTATTGTTGGATTAAAATCAGGCGAATATCTATTTCCATATCCTACTCATGGTGTCGATTCTCTCAACCAACAACCTTACTATTCTGCCCAAGAAGCTGTAAAAGATGCTGATATTCAAAATATAGAAGTAGGAATAGGTGGTCGATTCGGTCATTTACTTGAATTCATCCCACCTGGACTTAATTATAGTTTTTATACAAAAGAAATGGGTTATCCCAATCCAATATTTAGTTGGCGTTCAAAATTTTCCGATTTTTTATACAAAGCCGACCCAAAAACTCCTGTACGAACAATTAAAGCACAAGGTGGGCAGTATACAGGCCCTTTCAGTTGGGAAAATCGTAAGTTTTCTTGTTCAGAGTTAAAGCGTTTGCAAACTATTCCCGATGACTATGAAATTGTCGGAAATAGACAAGTTTGTATTGAACAAATCGGTAATTCTGTTCCTCCTCAACTTGGGAGAATTTTAGCTCTTAGTATATTAGATCAAGTGATGAAGGTTAAATTACCTTTTTCGATAAGTTATCTACCCGAAAACAAAAAACTAGGCTTCAGGCAACGAAAGCGCAAATTAACAGAACTTTATGCTCAAAAAGCTAAAGCAGCAATAGCAGATTTACAAAAGACAGGAAAAATAGTATATGTAGACTCTTCTCAATATGAACAAAAAAAACAGCAGATAAGATATTTATCTCCGGATTTTGCTTGGATGAAGGAAGCAACTCCAGGAAGTACAAAGATTAACCTTAGCTATGATTTAAATAATTCATGCTGGTTGATCGCGGCAAGTATTAATGAATTAGAAAGCAAGGAAGACCAATTTATTATTGATGTTTATCCATCTTGTGGTTATGATGATTGGGTACTTAAAACTGATTCAGTTAAGCTTTGTAGCAAAGATTTAGATATGCAAGTATTTACATCTCTTTGGAAAGCTTTTGAAGAAAAATTAACAGAAGTTACAGGCAAAGCTGATTTAGTGCAACTCTCTGGTTATTATCAGTATAATGCTCAAATTAGTGGTGTCATGAATTTTGACCCCAAGTTGAAAATTAATGAATTTTGGCGTGTAGTTCAATGCGTAACGAGATGTATCGGAATTGCAACTCAGTTATCAGCTACAGAACTTGCTGATAAATGGGGTGTAAAAGCAGAGGACATTTATTCTTACCTGAAGTCTCTACGAATTATGGGTTATGAAGTTAGAAATAACAAAACAAATACCCAAATCACTGAAGGTAAATATTTAATTCCTTACGCTTTTCCAACACTAAATCCTAAAAGTGTCCAACTTCGTAAAAAAATATAATTAGGTTTATGAGCGAGCTACATCTAAGAGTATATACAAATAGAAGTGAATTAGTTTTACCAGATGGAACAATTGAGGATTTTCCAGAAGGAGGAATGAATCAAGCCGCTAAAACAAGATATAGGAAAATTATATCGGAACTTTCTAGCGGTTATTTAGAAAGGGAAATTATAGTATCTAGGGATAATTCATCCAATCTTAGTTTTTCGGAACTTACAGAGGAACAAAAAAATCTTTTAGATAGGCTGGTTCAATCTGTTACTAGCGAAGTGGGTAGAGCATTAGTTGGTCTAACAATCTTACAATTATGTATTAAATCAATTGAACCAGAACAAAATATTAGATTACACAAAGGTAGTTCAAGTACAAGAGATTTTTCTTGGTGTGATGGTATATCGATGCGTTCTTTGGATAAACAATACATTACACCGATTCTGCGGAAATATGAATTACTGAGGTTAAATGCCGATGGTTTTATGATGACACGAAGTTTAGCGGAAAACTATCCATATTCTTCTGTTTACAAAGCGAATATTAGGGGTGCGCGTCTTGAGTGGATTCAACTGGTAGAAAGTGTCGAAGCAAATAAAGTAAATTCTGAATCCGCATTACTTTATATTCTATCACAATTACTTAACCGCGCTGATAACTTTAAAATATTAGCCTTGCAGACTATCAATAAATTAAAATTATTTTTGCAAACAACTTTTGTTAATCGAGATATTATCTTAAATATAATAATGCGTCATATTGCTAAATCCGATTATGCTGCTAGATTAATGGAAATAGCGATGCACAGCTTAATGCAGGCTATGCAAGAATATCCGATTTTTCCTAACAACATGTTGAAACCACTTTCACAAATGCGTTCAGCAAACAAGAAACATGGAAATATTGCTGATATCGAAGTTTTAGAAGATAGGCAAATTGTAGAAGCATGGGATGCAAAATATGGCAAGTCATATTTACGAGATGAAATTGAGGAATTATCAGAAAAGCTTGAAATACATCCTGCGGTAAAAAAAGCTGGCTTCGTTACAAGTGTTGAACCTGAAAGGATTGATGAATTAAAATCTAGATGCGAGGAAATAGAACAAATATTTGGGATATCCCTTGAAATTCTGACTTTTGAACAATGGGTTAAAGAGCAATTTACTCGTGCTTTAGAAGAAGTTGTCACTGAAAATCAACTTGCTTCCGCTTGGATAACAGCTTATACAGAATCCTTAGCTCAACAACGTAGAGATATTGCACCAATTGATGAGCCATGTTATCAATGGTTACTTACATTGAATGACACTTTAACAGATGTTTAGAGGTCGTAACATTTGATGCGATACTCCCACAGTAGATAGTATCGGGTTAGCCTTGCTTTCGGCACGCTCCACGAACAAGAACGCCAAGGGCGAACATTCCGTTACACCCAACCCAATACTGAAAGGGATAGAATATTGATCCGCTCAATCCCCCGCTTGCGGGGCTACGGTATACACATAAGTCGGTGAAACCCATATTCCGCCTGGGATTGAAAATCCCAGGCTTATAGCAAAAGTCCATTAAAAATGGCTTTAGCCAACAATATTAGTCATCTTATTAGATGAATGCAGGCTATTAGACAACGGTTTACAACCGTTGGCGGGACTTGTGCATACAGCCAACCTACTTTAATTACTGTAAATTATTCTAATTAATAACCTTAATTGTCCCCTACTCCCGACTCCCTAATTATGATTTGGCAAATAGATTTTTACCGTCGCCCCCAAAACCAGCCCCCAGCTTTATGGGATTTACTAATTTGCAATATAACTGGTGATTTTCGCTACGAAGCATCTTGTCTCCAATCCGAAGCAAATTCAACTTGGTTAACTTCGCAATTACAACTAGCCGCAAATTCAGGTTTACCCGAAAAAATCCAAGTATTCCGTCCTCAGCCACTTAGTTTAATCGAAGTCGCAGCAACTAACTTAAATATCAAAGTCGAACCAACTCGTCGCACGCCTGCACTTAAACAATGGTTGCGTGAAAAACAATATCCAATAACTCTTGACAAACTACCACCTGTACCCATACCAGAAAATATTCTCGGTGACCAATGGCGATTTGGGGCAATCTCATCTGTAGATATTAACGATTTTACATCTTCGCGTCCAATTCCCATCCTCGAAGTTCCCGATTACTTGCTGCCCATGAACCTTGGATTAGCATCAACGCAGCTAATAGCAGGTATCGTTATTTACGGTGGCAGGCAATCGATGCGGTTAGCACGGTGGTTTAAAGAAACGAATGCGATCGCACTCAATTACATCCCAGGTGTCCCCGATGGTTTAATTCTCGAAGCAGGATTATCAGACCGATGGGTTATTGCTACCTTTGAAGATAAAGATGTCACCACAGCAGCGAAAAACTTTGAACAACGCAAGCAGCAAAGTCAGGGACTCCATTTTTTACTTATCCAACCCGATGATTCGGGAATGACTTATAGTGGTTTTTGGTTACTCAAAGCTGAAGAATAGACAATAAAAAATTTTTTATCGATTATACAGGTAGGGGCGCAAGGCATTGCGCCCCTACCTGTATATTATTTCAAATAGCGATCGCACCAGTTGACAATTTCCCAAAGTACGTGACTAATGGCTTCGTGAGAACGATACCCGTGGTCTTCGTAGGGGAGGACGCAGTAGCGAACGGTTGCACCAAGTCCTTTTAAAGCTTCATAAAGGCGTTCGGTTTGCAGTGGGTAAGTACCGGGATTGCTGTCTTTTTCACCGTGAATCAGTAATAGTGGTGATTTGACTTTATCGGCGTGAGTAAACGGGGACATATTATTATATGTATCTGCCGCTTCCCAATAATTGCGTTGTTCCCCCTGAAAGCCAAATGGTGTAAGCGTGCGGTTGTAAGCGCCACTTTTTGCTATACCAACTTTGAATAAATTAGTATGTGCTAATAAATTCACCGTTGTAAATGCACCGTAGGAATGTCCGCCAATACCGATACGGCTGGGGTCAGCTATACCGCGTCCGACAACATAATCGACAGCAGCTTTTGCCCCGGCAATTAATTGCTCAACGTAAGTATCGTTCGGTTCATTTTTTCCCTCACCCACAATTGGGATGCTCGGACCTAAGAAAATACCGTAACCTTGGGTGAGTAAAAATAACACCGAGTCGCGCATGGGACGGCTGAAAGTGTTTGTTGCGGTTGTTACTTGCCCTGCAAATTCGCGGTCTTTGAATTCTTCTGGATATACCCAGAATAACATCGGTAGTTTGCCGTCGTTCTTGGCATCGTAGCCGGAAGGTAAGTATAAAGTTGCAGAGAGTTTTACACCGTCGGCACGTTCATATTGAACGACTTCTTTTTGAATTCCTGCTAATTGAGGAGCAGGATCTTGGTAGTCTGTGAGTTTG
>JANNFJ010001063.1:0-3462 GCA_031379725.1 Calothrix sp. OTE_75_metabat_31 | reverse complement strand
CCCCCCCCCCACCCCCCCCCACCCCCCCCCACCCCCACACACCCCCCCCCCGCCCCCCCCGCCCCCCCCCGCCCCCCCGCCCCCCCCCGGCCACACGCGGCCCAAGGGGCCAAAATTTCTTCCCCCTCTCCCATCGTATTGAAAGAACCGGGAAGTGCAGCATTATTACAAGTTGTGTACCCACTGCCAAATTTGGTTCATCCTGATGTACCTGCGATTGATGTGATGGATGCGGTATTAACAGGGGGACGTAGTTCGAGGTTATATCAAGCTTTGGTAGAGACTGGTTTGGCAAGTTCGGTAGGTGCAAGTCCAGCAGAATTGATTGAATCTGGTTGGTACGAGATTAATATTACCGCTGCACCTGGTAAGGAACTAAGTCAAATTGCCCAAGTTCTACAAAAGTCGTTGGCGGAAATTCAACAAAAACCCGTGACTGCTGACGAGTTGAATCGGGCAAAGACGTTATTGCAGTCTTCGTTTATTTTGGGGAATCAAGATATTACTAGTCAAGCAACGCAGTTAGGTTATAACCAACTTGTTGCAGGTGATTATCGCTTTGCCCAAAAATATTTAGCAGGAGTGGCGAAGGTCTCGGCAGCCGAAGTACAACGTGCGGCAAATACCTATATTAAACCGAATCTACAAACGATTGGTTTCTTTGAACCTACCCAACCCGATGGTAAACCTGGTGCTTCTAGCGGTGGGTCGGGACGTACCAGCGAAAACTTCAGTCCGGGTGAACCCGTAGACCCTGCGGAACTTGCGAAATATTTACCTTCATCGACCAGTGCTACTGCTTCTAGCAATCAGGTACTTCCGGAAGTCGTGATTTTTAAGAATGGAATGCGAGTTTTGTTATTACGCGATCGCAGTGTTCCCAGTATCAACATTAGCGGACGAATCGACGCGGGTACGATATTCGATACTCCCAGTAAAGCTGGTGTGGCAAGCTTGGTTGCTAGTAATTTGATGAATGGGACGAAGACACAGAATGCGTTAACTTTGGCACGAACTTTAGAAGATAAAGGTGCGGCTTTGGGCTTTAGTGCTAGTCGTGAAGGTGTTACTGTCGGCGGTCAAGGACTTTCGGCGAATTTGCCCATCATCGTGAAAACACTGGCTGATGTTGTGCAAAATGCAACTTTTCCCGCAGATCAGTTGGAATTAAGCCGTCAGCGTTCGTTGCTAGGGTTGAAAGCACAGCTTGATGACCCCCGCACCTTAAGTAGAAGGGTTTTCCAGCAGACGATTTACCCCGAAAATCACCCGTTCCATGTTTTCCCAACCGATACGAGTTTAAAAGCTATTACTCGTGAAGATATGGCAACCTTCTACAAACAGCATTACCGACCTGATACAACCACAATTGCCTTTGTGGGAGATTTTGACCCCAATCAAGTCAAAACCTTGCTCAATCAAGCTTTTGGCAATTGGCAAGTACAGGGTAAAGCTCCAACTGTGAATATTGCCTCTGTAGCATTACCAACAAAAGCAACCCGCATTAACGCCGTAATTCCCGGTAAGGCTGAATCTGTCACCTATATTGGATATAACGGGATATCACGCAAAGACCCGCGTTTTTATGCAGCGACAGTACTCAATCAAATATTAGGCGGTGATACATTATCATCGCGGTTGGGTACGGAGGTACGCGATCGCCAAGGTTTAACTTATGGTATTTCCAGTGCGTTTTCAGCAGGTATCAATCCGGGACCATTTTTGATTCAAATGCAAACCGCACCACAAGACGCACAAAAAGCAATTACCAGTGCTGTAGCATTACTCAAACAAATACGCGACCAAGGTATTACACAAGCGGAACTCAACAACGCAAAACGTTCGATTACTAGCAGCTACCCAGTTGATTTGATAAGTCCTAGCGATGTTGCCAGTATTATACTGAGTAATGCAACTTATGGACTGTCAACTGTTGAACTGAGGGAATTTCCCAAACGTATCGATGCTGTGACGATGACGCAGGTGCAACAGGTAATTAAGGAGTTGATTCAACCCGATAAGTTAGTGATTGTAACGGCAGGATCTGCAGAGACTGCACAAAAGAATTAAGGAAAGGATTTTAGATTTAAAATCTAGAACGTCATATTAAAGATAGTAAAAGCCTGGTTTTGAAAAACTAGGCTTTTTTTATCTATTACTATATATAAAATCTTTGTGGTGTTCGCAGTAGCTTTCCTACCCAACAGCAAAATCGGTGTATTGACGCATCTTAGGGGGGTCAATCCCCAAAACGATATCTTCCTTAGATACACCAAGTTCAACCAACTTATTAGCGATACCCACTTCGGTTCCATCCTGCTGAACCCAGATTTTCCCATCAATAATGTCAACATGTAAAACAACACCGTAAACTCGTTTAGAATCGCGCCAGCCAACGTATACTAACTGATAGCGATCGCGTTCAGTGTCGAAAATCATTTCAGCTTGGATGCGATTATCCCAAACTAGCTTTGCATGTTCGGTTAAGAGTTGTTGGATGTATCTTCGATATTCATTAATGGCAACCATTGTTTAATTCCCTCCTCATCAATATCGTAGACCAAAATATAAACTTGGTTTTGCTCAACAAGTTCTTGAATAAAAGGACTCACAAAAAACCGTTCGTAAATATCACTCGAAACTGCAAGGTACAAGATACGGTTCGATTCTTGCAAGCGCAATGCAGCACGATAAGCTATAAACTGTCCCAATGCTTTGTAAAACTCTGTAATTTTAGATGGACCCAGAAAGCTTTTAATTTCTACAGCAATTTTTATACCTTGTCTCTGGGCAGCGATAAATTTTTCTGCACCAAGGTCAATTGCAAGGTCGAATGAACCAGCTTGCAAGGGATAAGGGTCATGAGTAATTAGCCAGCCATTTTTTTGAAGAGCAGTTTTGACAACATCATGAAAAATATCTTTGGCTGACACAGCTTTTCTATCTTTGACAATAACTTTTACAATCTCATAGATAACGCAATTTGGAGTAGAAATGTTTTAAAATTTTACAGAGAATGACTCAACTCAATATTACTCAAATAAGCCAAAAAATAAAATGAGCATAGGTTGGGTGCAACGTAGTGAAACCCAACATTTTTAAAATAAACGTTGGGTTACACTGCGCTACACCCAACCTACGAATAATCTAAACAATCGGTATAAATTAAACTATTTCTTCGCACGCTTTGCCTCTGAAACCGAAATCTTTGACTCAACTTGTGCGATCGCAGCTTGCCAAACCTCATACCCATTCAAACTCAAATGCAAACCATCAGTCGTTAAATCTTGGCGCAAATTTCCTTGAGAATCTGCAAACCAATTATGGATATTCAAATAATTTGCCCCTTCCTCCTTCGCAATTACTGCCAGAGAAAGATTAATCTTGCGAATGCGGCTATTGGAAACTGCTGGTAAACGTGTCGGTAAAATCGATTGCACTATAATTTGCGTTAGTGGATGG
>JANNFJ010001054.1:0-8838 GCA_031379725.1 Calothrix sp. OTE_75_metabat_31 | reverse complement strand
CGAGCATCTTGCTCGCTTTAATACAGTATGCAAGATGCTCGCACTACCTACGGCAAATGAACCCATCATGCATTAATGACTATTACTCTCTACTCCCTATCTTCCTGCGAAAAATGCATGTGAATTGTTTTGGCATTCTCTGAGTTATTTGCGACTGCGGTCATTACATAGTCGATTAATTCCTCGGTGAAAGGAATCCGCAGGTGGAAAGTGCCATCGGGTTTAAGTTTGACCGAATGACCTCCTACAGTTACCGTTGAACCTGGTTCGGTTGCACCGTGAATAATGAGTTCGGCATCGGCTTCAAACCAAAACTCTTGATGAGGACGGCTAAAAATTCGGGTAATAGGCGATCGCGCAATCATCAACCAACGGTCATCGCCTGTAACATACCCAATTTCAGTCATATAATCGCGATCGCTGATGGGTATTGCAACGAAGCGTTTTGTGATTGTTTCCTCACATTCGTACTGCTGTACGAGTTGAGGTGCTTGATAACTTAAATCGATGTTGGTGACATCGTACAATCGCAATGCTAACTGGTTTCCACCTTGTTGATGCAACGTTTCCCTGTGGTCGGATGCAATATTCCAAGTTGCATAAGCCCATTTGGGTGTACGTGGGTTTAAATTAATTGTGCTTGCAGTCTCACTAGGAATCGAGGGAAGCACAACAGGGCTAGGATTCTCATGTGCAGTACTTTCAGGGGGAATCGATGGCACTATTACGGGAGTTTCGGCAACATTACTAGTTTCCATCACATTCCTAAGAGCATTATCGCTAGGATTGGACATTGCCGACCATAGGGCAGCCCCAGCCGTAGCGACAGCAGTACCACCTGCAATTGTTGTATTGATTCCGCTTTCAGGTGTCGATTGATGTACATCTGTATCAGCCTTGTCAACTATTTCAATCTCAGTTTCGGGTATCTCGGCTGCATCTGCAACTGCATTAAATGCGGTTTCCGAAATAGGTGGTAACTCAGTATCGAGTTCATCTGTAATGGATGCTAGGCTATTGGGGTATTGCGGTGTATCGACCGATGGTTCGGGTGTTCCGCTTGTATCGGCTGGTGTTATTTCTATAACTTTGATTGGGGTTGCTTCTGTTGGTACTTCTGCATCTAAATTGAAGACGTTCGATTCGGTATCAGTATCATTGCTATTGCTATCGGGTGTCCACCAGTCACGGGAGGCAATCCCACCTACCAATACTGCACCACCTGCTGCACCAATACCGCTAACTAAGTTAGTTTCAGATAGCGATGCATCCTCAATAGGTACTTCTAGATTTACTACGGGTTCAGTTGGTTCAACTAATTCGATTGATGGGTCGAGATTAATTGCAGCTTCGTCTTCAACTAATATATCTGTTGGCACATCGAGATTAATTGAAGTTTCGCTCTCCAATGCTTCTTCAGCTAGTTCTAGGGTTGATGGGTCGAGATTAATTACAGCTTCGTCTTCAACCAATATATCTGTTGGTACATCGAGATGAAATGGAGTTTCGCTCTCCAATGCGTCTTCAACTAATTCTAAAGTTGATGGGTCGAGATTAATTGTAGCTTCGGTCGCAATTTCGTCTTCAACCGCAAAAGCCCCAATATCGTCACGTCCAGTATCAATTACCTCTCGATTCGATATACTTTCATCAATGACTTCGCTATCTTGATTTTGGCTGGCAAACTGCGACCATAATCCAGCCCCAGCCGCAGCGACACCAGCCACAGCCGCACCACCAGCCAAAGTCGCATCATTCAACCAATTCGAGCCAGTTTGAGTTTCGTCTTTTGAAGTATCTTCCCATACATCTGATAATGGTTCGGGTAGAGTTTCCGCTTCTACCGTTGGAACTTCGGTAATTTGAGTTACATCTATTGCTGGAGTATTTGTGACTTCAGGAAAATCTACATCGGCAGCCGCTAATTCAACCTGGGGAATATGAGGTACTTCAGGAAAATCTACATCGGCAGCCGCTAATTCAACTTGTGGAATATGAGGTACTTCTGACAATTCGGACACATTTGCCGATGCCATCAAATTTCTTTCCTCATCAATAGAAGCTGTATCGTTCGGTTCGTCCTCATTATCGCGGTTAGCAAATTTCGACCAAAGTCCCGCTCCTGCGACTGCACCACCTGCCAATGCTGCACCACCCAAATTAGTAGCTTCACGCCAATTTGAGTCACCTTGTACCTCCTCAGTCTCTGACCAGACGTCGGGCATTTGTGTAGAAACAACTTCAGGTGTTTCTAACGATGGTTGGGAAACTTCTTGTGAGGGATAATTAGATTCCCAGATATTAGTTGTAACAGGATTTAACTGGGTTTCTTCGTCCCTAGATTCATCCTCGTTATCGCGGTTAGAAAATTTTGACCAAAGCCCTGCTCCTGCGGCTGTACCACCTGCCAATGCTGCACCTCCAGCTACAGTCATCTGGTCGATCCAATTCGAGCCACTTTCAGGTGTTACATTAGCATTCGGCAGTTCAACATCAATAACAGGTTCTTGTATTGCAGTTGGTTCTACATCGACATCAACTTGCGGAACGCTGGGTAATCCGGGGTAGGTTGCTGGCATGACAACCGCAAGCGGTTCTTCCAAATCCCTCGAATTTTCTATATTAGTACTGGGAATTTCTGTCTCTGGAGGGATGTTTTGATTTGAAACATCATCATCTTCAGCATCTGTTAAACGCGGCCAAAGTCCAGTCCCAACTACTGCACCACCTGCCAATGCGGCACCAGTCACAGCACTATCAACTAAATGCCTGTCGGGAGTCCTACCGCTAAGTGGCAAATTAATGTTAACTTCAGGACTATTTGCAACAGGTAATCCAGATATACCGTCTGCGGCTACTAAAGTTTCTTCGTCTCTTGCGCGTTTTCCTCCTGCTAACCACCATAGAAGTCCAGCACCAAGAGCGAAGATAGGTAGTAGCCATAACCACCACGGAAACCCTGCACTTTTGGCTTCTGAAATAGCAACAGCATTTTCCCCATTCGGTGACGATGTTTGGTTGTCACCTGTAACTGTATTACCCGTACCGCTAACCGTAGTATTACTTGCCGCATCGTTTGTTGCAGCAGGGGCTGGGCTAGTTACTTCCAGATTAGGTTGAGTCGTAGCCTCAATTGGGGAAGCAGTAGCAGGGGCAGTAGTACTTACTGCTGCTGGGGTTGATGTTAATGCGGGTACAACCAAGAGGCTTTGCGCTACTGCTTGAGCTTCGGCATTTCTTGCTGCTTCTTGTGCTTTGCTGCCAACATCAGAGGTCGAGAAACCCAGAAATCCAGTTACTCCCGCACTCGGATTATTTTTGTACGCGTAAACTAAAGGTTGGGAAAAGGGATATCTAGGGTCTGAAGGCAAGGTATTGTGCAACTTCAATATACGCAATCCGGGTACTTTGGATACCTGGTTGGCAATAACATAGCCAATTCCATCTTTACCTAGTTGCTTAACTAGTTCGGCACTGCTATCTTCGCTTAACGGACTAGCTGTCGAACCTGCGGCAAAATTACTAGCTTTAAATACAGGGTAATTGCGAAATGCTTCGCGGGTGTCGCTCGAAGTTGGACGGTCGATAAATCGAATTTTACCTTTTGAGCCACCGATTTGCGACCAGTCGGTAATTTCTCCCCGGAAAATTTTTGCAAATTGTTGGTCTGTGAGATTGCCCTGAAAGGGATTATTTTCGCCAACGACAATGGCAATTTTTTCACGACGTAAGCGATATTGCTCTAAACCTTTGGCTTGTTCTGCGGGTGTTAAACCACGTCCAATAGCTGCTAAATCGACTTTCCCATCTGACAAAGCATTCAGGGCTGCATCTGTACCGTTGGTTGCAACTTCAACTTTCGTGCCAGAAAATTGCTGCTCAAAGCTTTGCTTGAGGCTTTCATTAATTCGAGCCATGCTACTCGAACCATCAATCTTCACGGTTGTGCCGCTAGGGATGGTTTTCGGTAAAGGGAAGTTCGGGGATGAAGCAGTTTGAGCGAATGCTATTTCCAACACAGAAAAAGTTGCTGCCATTGGGGTAGAAGCAATCGTCAGCAACGTAGCCAGACAAACTATTGAGTTGTATTTCTTTTCTTTTTGCCACATATGCCGCTAACACAAGGTAAGGGTTACAGAGAGCAGGCTAGTCATAGTCGTAGTCGTTGTATGGGTGCGATACCACAAAGTGGAAGCCTGCGGGCATCGCAGACGCGCTAATTATACATCGTTATTATGTTTCTCTAATAGTTACAGTAGATACCTATGACAAGCTATACTTTGTTATTACTTTACCTTGTTTCAAAGTTATGTAAATAGCCTGTTTATTTTTTTTAAACTTATTTATAATCTTGCTTGTTATCAGCTTTTCAAGCATTTTTACTGAAGTTTTTTTTCTTGTTCGGATATTTTTGAGGTGATTATTGCCGGTATCGGACTCGATATCTTGCTGAATCTTGGGAATTATTAAATACCTGTATTCCTGGAGTTTATACGCACAAAACTAGAATTATTTGACGGACAATTCTAATTAAAAGGTTTGAGAATCAGATCATCTTATGACAGTACTTATCTTTGAGTTCATAAACTTTTTCTATTGTGCTTTAACTTCAAAATTTTAAATATTTTTATTTATTAAGCTTATTTTAGTAATTATCTAATACCAATTATATGTGAAGCTGCATAGAATTTTACCCCACCCCTTAATCCCCTCCCCGCTTGCGAGGAGGGGAAAATCTGGTACCCTCCCCGCAAGCGGGGAGGGTACCCTGCGGGAAGCGCTACGCTCTATAGGGTGGGGTTCTATATTATACAGCTTCATATTAAACTGGTATAAAATGAGTATCACTTCAATCCTGGCTGTAGGGGCACAAAATGTGGGCTAATCAAATTAGTTCAAATTAATTTCTTTATTATCGGTATCCGAAATCGATAAACCTTTAAAATTAATTAAAAATCTAGAATAGAGTCATCCCCCAAGCCCAAAACCAACCATGACTCAACTCAAAACCCAACTCACCCTCGAAGAATTTCTCGCCCTCCCCGAAGGGGATATTACCTACGAATTAATTGATGGGGAAGCAGTCCCCAAATATAAAGATGAGGAAATGTCTCCCAAATTTTTTCATGGCTCGACTACTGGTGCATTATTTATACTATTGTCTGCATGGGCACAAGAAAAAGGACGGGTTGTAATTGAATGGGCAATCAAATTAACACGAAATCAACAAGATTGGCTTCCTGTACCTGACTTGACCTATATTTCTTATAATCTTCTTCAACAAGATTGGTTACAAGACGAAGCTTATCCTGTTCCTCCAGAATTAGTTATTGAAATTATCTCACTTGGCCAAACTTTTGGCGAGATGACCGAGAAAGCAGTTGATTATATCAAAGCTGGTGTTTCTCGTGTTTGGGTTGTAGATACAAAAGCCAGAACCATTACTATATTTGCACCTCACCAAGTTCCTATCACTTATCGAGATAATCAACCAATTAGCGATGTGCTACCAGGATTTTATATTACTCCCAATGAAGTATTTAAACGTGCTGGTTTAATTGGGTAAAATATCTAACATTTAATTTTTCTCTTAAATTAAGGAGTGCAATGTCTTTTTGTAAAAATTTATACTGGCTGCATATAATCATTGAAATTATTAGTGCAAATTTATTTTTTACTACTAGTGCCCACGCTCAAATTGTCCCAGATAAAACTCTACCAACTAATTCAGTAGTAAATTTGGATGGTAACACTAGAACTGTAGTCGGTGGAACCATAAGAGATACTAATCTATTCCACAGTTTTCAAGAGTTTTCTGTCCCCACAGGTTCAACGGCTTACTTTAATAATGCACCCAATATTCAAAATATTATTAGTAGGATAACTGGTAATTCGATATCTAATATTGATGGGTTGATTAAAAATAATGGTACAGCTAATATATTTTTAATCAACCCTAAAGGGATTATCTTTGGTCAAAATGCGTCTTTTAATATTGGTGGCTCAATATACGCCTCAACTGCAAATAGCTTGAAGTTTGCTGATGGATTGGAGTTTAGCGCGATTAATCCGCAAACACCATTACTAAGTATCAATTTACCAATTGGTTTGCAGTTTGGAACTAATCCTGGAGCAATTGTTGTTCAAGGTTCGGGGTATAATTTGTCAATCCAGGAAACAATATTTTCGCCATTAATTAGAAGTAGCAGTACAAATGGTTTACAAGTGTCACCAGGTAATACTTTAGCGTTAGTAGGTGGGAATATAGATTTACTTGGTGGTACTTTAACAGCACAACAAGGACGGATTGAATTAGGGAGTGTAAGTAACGGGCAAGTTAATCTAACTTCAACTCCTCAAGGTTTTGCTTTAAATTATCTTTTAATCAAAAATTTTAGTGATATTCATTTATCGCAGCAAGCATTAGCTGATGCAAGTGGAGGTGGTGTAATTAATGTGCAGGGTAATAATGTATCTTTAACTGATGGTTCATTAATGTTTGTTCAAAATCAGGGATTGCAAAAAGGAGGAAGTATAAATGTAAATGCTGTTCAATCTTTAGAACTGAGTGGTATTAGTCAGAATTCAAAATTTAGTGGAGGTTTATACAGTGGGACTATAGGAAGTGGAGGTGCCGCAGACTTAACGATTTCAACGTCTCAACTAGAAATAAATAATGGAGCATCAATAGCTACTGTGTCGTTCGGTTCAGGTAACACGGGAAATATAAATGTTAATGCTTCTAATTCTTTAGACTTGATTGGATTTTCACCCTTAAATCCATCTATACCTAGTCTTATCGATTCTGTAGCTTTTAATTCTGGAGATGCGGGAGATATATCAATATCAAGCAATCAAATAACAGGTTTAAATGGAGGAGCCATAGGTTCTGTAACTTATGGTCAAGGTAACTCTGGAAATATAATAGTTAACTCCAACTCTGTTGTATTAATTGGACAAACCAGTGTTTTCGCGCCAAGTACCATATCTGTCGGCACTTTTGGTGCAGGAGATGCTAAAGAAGTAATACTTAATACATCTAGTTTAGTAATTAAAGATGGAGGGGCAGTAAGTTCTTCCACTGTAGCAACTGGTAATGCGGGCAGTGTTATCATCAATGCTAAAGATTATGTTCTTGTAAGTGGTACCCAACCAAACTCTACCCCTAGTTTGCTTGGTGCATCAGCGCCAATTTTAAATAAGTTGTTTCAACAAATTTATCAACTGCCAGCACTACCTAGTGGGTTTTCTGGAGATGCAACAGTTAATACTTCTATTTTAAAGGTAGAAGATGGTGGTTTGCTGACTGTTAACAATCAAGGTTTGGGTAAAGGCGGAACTTTACAAATTAATGCTAATTCTATCAAAGTTGATAGTGGAGGTGCAATTACAGGTGCTACCACATTGAGTAGCGGTGGTAATATTGAACTACAGGTAAAAGATTTATTACAAATACGTCGAGGTGGTAGCATTACCACCCAAGCCAATGCAAATAATAGTATTGGCGGTAATATTATGATTGACGCTGGTGTATTAGGTATATTTGAGAATAGTAATATCAATGCTAATTCGACAAATTTTCAGGGCGGAAAAGTACTAATTAACACTCAAGGAATATTTCGTTCTCCAGATAGTCAAATTACTGCTAAAGGATCGACACCTCAACTCAATGGCACGGTGCAAATTAATACACCATTAGTCGATCCAAGTTATGGATTAGTGCAACTTCCGATTTTTGTTGACCGCAGTCAGTTAATTGCTCAAAGTTGTCCAGCTTTTCAGGGTGATAGATTTATAATTACTGGACGTGGGGGTTTACCAGCTTCACCATTTGAAGCACTTCGCAATAACCAAACTGAAGGAATTGATTGGGTAACAACTAGTGACTCATTATCGCGTCAGCTTAATAATAGTTTTAAAGAGCCAGTAACAAAACCTCAAATTATTGAAGCTGACAATTGGGTTATAAGCAACAAAGGTGAGGTTATATTAATAGCTTCTGCACCCAATAGAGTGCCTAGAGATGTTAGCGTTCCCACAGATTGTCCTGATTGAGGGCTAAACTTATTTTTAAAGCAGTTATGATATTTATTTGAAAGTTAACCAATTTTGGTCATATAAACGCTGCCAAGCCTTGCGAATATGTTGAGGCTTGAAAAGGTTACGTTTTCTTTCGTTCCATTTATGCATTAAAGAAATCGCCTGTTCGCTATCAACAGCGGGGTTGGTTTCTTTAGTTGCAACCCAGTGGACTGTTGCAAGTAGTTCCATACCATAAGGGGTTTCATAGCCAAATATTAAATTGCCAACCCGCTCTAACCGTTGTTGTGCTTGGGGTTCGTTATCCAAAAAGGCAACCGAGGCAACACGACCTTCTGGCAATACATAAATTTCAGCACTTTCGGCAATACTAGTTACATCACCATAACCACAAATATAATGTCCTTCGATATTATTCAAAACGTGATTGAGGTTATCGGCATAAGGACCATACTTATGTTTTACATAAGGTAGTTTCAATGGTTCCCCAGCTTCTTGCAGAAAATAAGCAAGTTTTTGGATTTCTAACTTTGTCAACTCGTAACCCGGAATACCGTAAAGTTCGAGCAGGCGTATAAATAATGCACGAGCGCGTGTCATCTTTGGCTTTTTGGTTGCGACAGGCATATTTTCCGCTGCTGGGGCACCTGATGGCTCGTACAGGATTACCGAAACATCTGGAAGTTGGGAAAAAGCTGATTCGATGAGTGGCTTAACGTCTGCCCAATTTAAACCACCGTTACCACATCCTAAAGGTGGAATGGCAATTGATGTAATGCCTAGTTGCTGTACTTGTTG
>JANNFJ010001003.1:0-2577 GCA_031379725.1 Calothrix sp. OTE_75_metabat_31 | reverse complement strand
TGTGACAAAACCTCGAAACCGTTTTTACCAGGAAGCCCAATATCGAGAATCAACAAGTCAAGACCGCTACCTAATGCCATCAAGGTATCGCTTGAACTTGATTCGATGCAATAAATTAATAAAAATCAGAAACTCGGCTTTTTCAAGAAGCCAGGGTTATTTGTAAATATCAGCAAAAGTACATAATTAAATGATGTATTTATAGCTTAAATTTAATAAGTTACGCAAAAATACTATATGCATTTAATATAGTACTTATGCCAGGATAATTCTAAATTAATTTAGCCTAAAAATTTTAATTTAATATGAACCAAGCACAATCTAAATTTTGCTTTTGCACCTTAGCTTTTGGCAAAAGGTATCGTTCGCTGGCATTATTACTTGCAAAAGATATCGAAAAATACTCACCTGGTACTAGCTTTATTATTTTGACAGATAAACCTAGCGATTTTGTTGAAAAATCTAATATTAAAGCTTTTAAACATCAAGCAACTAGCGTCAAGTTTTACCACGATAAAAGGTTTGCTGTTGCGAAAGCTCTATCAATGTTTAATTCCTGTATATTTATTGATGCGGATATGCGGATATTAGCACCAGTTCCAAGCGATATGACATGGTTACAAGAACCTGGAATTAAAGCTAGATCCTGTGACATCATGCCGATTAAATATAATAACATTACCGATGGAACAGCTAACAAAAAATTATGTAGAGAGTATAGAATTACTAAAAAAGCTGCACAAAAATTAAATGTAGATGTAGACTGGGAAAAAATCAAATTTGTTCACGAGTATTTATTCTCTGTGACTAAAGATTCTGGAAAAGAGACAGAATTTATCAAACAGTGGGGAATATTAGCGCCATATTATGAATTAAATGGGGTTTATGATGGGGAAGGAAATGCTGTAGGATTAGCTGCGGCTAAAGCTGGTATAAATATTAGCTGGAATCAAATGGATGGATTATCCTTTTTTAAAGAGCAAACAATGGTAGTCAGGCTAAAAAAAGGACAGGTCAAGATGGAAGATGTTGCCATATATTTTGAAGAACAGCGAAAAATAGAATACTCAGAACGTTCCCTTGTAGAAAAAATTGTAGTTAAGTTTATGAAAGCGATTCGAGCTTTATATACATTAACTAATCTTCGACTTAAAACTATATTTAATCCAATTTTTTATTATCTGTAAGCATAAAACAAAAAGGGTGTGTCGTAACACCCTTTTATTAAATTAAGGCTGGCTGTATCACTTAAAAATTTGCTTTAATTTGTCGCAATTGATTTTTGAGATTATCTACAGTTTTTTCCCACTGATTTTTCTCAATTGGTGCGGGGAAATCAACACTTGGTAAATCGGGGTTCAGATTGCGGTAATATTCCCAAATTTCCCAATATGGACAACCCGGTTGAATACGAATACCTGCCCAGTGGAGATATTGCAATTGTTGATTTACAGTTGGGTCAATTAAATTGTAACCTGTTCGTTGAAAATGCGGTGTACCTCCCCAATTTCCCGGGGCTTTACCTTGACGACGAATGATATTAAAACGACGGGGAATGCGTTTTAACAACATGTAATTAATAATCGGTTGGTCAGAGGTTTTTTCGGTAAAATCAAAATATTCGGGATGTGCTGCACATTCGCTAAATACTTCGTATAAATCCTGTTCGGAAATAAAATTTTTCTTGGAACCCCAAAATCCACCGTTGAAGATATCTTTTACTTCGTTTTCAGTAAATACCTTGTCTTCGAGTACTTTCGGACTAAAGACATTTTTGATTCCCCCTAAATGCTGATAATCGCAATTGATAAAATCAGCATCTTTCAAGTAATTAAGGTTGTCAGCTATTTTTTCAAAGACAACAATATCAGTATCAATATATAAAAACTCATCGAACTCACCAAACCAACAAGCTTGCTTGCGGAACTGGTTTGGACGTGCAAAAAACTTACCACCAAAAGTTTCGTGTAATTTATTTGACAATCTATCAATAAATTCTAAATCTTCGTAGACTCGTACACCGTAATAGCGGTTAAGAATATCGGCAATCTTGTGATAATTCTCATCGTAGGGAATCATTACAATCGGTGTTTCCTTGTCATGCAACCGGATACTATTTAAGAGTGCGATCGCATGGTCGTAGCCCGCGGAAATCTGTACGTAAAAGAGAGGAGGGTCTTTCGGATTCGCGGGAGCTGGCGGGGAAGGAAATGGAATGATCGGAGGATTCGCGCTATACGGCACCACCGCGCGTTCCTCTCCCCAAGACTCGACCTTTCCAGTCACCCTGAGCGCCAGCGAGTAGTTGAGCCCGTTGGAAACCGCTGTGAGCGCACCGACCGGCTCGGACTCTTCGTACCCGCGAATGCCCCACACCGCCAAGTACCCGGCTTGACTCCAAGCAGGAGAGGTCAACCCGGTAACGGCAAGCACAGCGGCGATCAAATGCCTCGTGTACATCATTCAATTCCTCTTCATGAAGTGAGATGAATGATCGACACGCCCCGCTGAAAGGCGTCACATAATCGCGCGCTAGATTCTGAATGTCGCTAAGGACAACCACTGGCAAACTTGTTT
>JANNFJ010000988.1:0-2066 GCA_031379725.1 Calothrix sp. OTE_75_metabat_31 | reverse complement strand
CTGTATATTTATCTCCCCAATATTCAGCAGCACGTCCTCTGGCTTGACCGTAAAGACGCAAAATTAGGTTCCCGTGGCTTTGCATTTGCGCCCATCCAAAGGCATAGAATGCACTTCGGGTATCTTTGCCGTAAATATGCGGTATGCCATAGGTATCCCAAAGTATTTCAGTACTTTGGGGTAGAGAACCAAAACTTTGACACCCCATTACCAAAGCAAAAAGGAGAGCGACGGTAAAGGTTAAAACTCGATTCGGATTTCTTCTTAAGACCCCGACTATATACTGCTTATTGCAATAACGCGGAATATATCTGAGGGAAATTAAATGCACCCTAGTAATAAACATTACGATTTTGGCAAATTGATTACAAAATTGAAAAGCTACTCAATGTATCAAGCAGCACAGCTTTTTTGGGTATTACAATATTTTTGAATTGGAGTTTTGGCTGGAGTATTGCTTTTATTTGCCTCTACGAGAGAATATAACTAATTATAAAGTTTGTCAATTATTTTTAATCCATCTTAACGATTGCTTTTATCAAAAAGTGAAAAGTATTAGCCACTGAGGAAATATACTACTATCAACTAGACTATGAGCGCGACACCAAATGGTATCCGATCTAATACTAGTCAAAACTGTGGCTACTTAGGTAAAAATGTCCTAATTAGCACATTAAATAGGTAGTATTAAAAATTAAATTAGGGTAATTACTTCTTTAAATATAGATGATAAATTATATCAACTAACATTATTGTATGGTAAAAAGGAGGAGTAAATTATGAATGATGGAAGACATATCAAAAAAATTGACACGTATAGTAATCGGGATATCAAGGGCTTGTGTGGCCAGTTACAAGATTCTTCTAACGCTTATACTTGTCTGTATCCCTTTGAGAGTGATTGCATCCGAAGAGAAGCGCGATACTAGTATTGAAACCCAACCATTACAGACTGAGATTACGCAACGGGATTTCAAAATTATTGATCGGTTAGTCGCCATTGCTCAACGCAACTCTGCTAATGTTCAGGAGACAAAAGCTGCAATGGGGTTGAGCGCATTCCAGGACATTTTATTTATAGAACTGGCACCTTCTCAAACTATCACAAGTTCTGTATCACCAGATGCTTCATCTGAAAACGCACGTAGTTTTTCAGTCACCGTCACAATAGACCCAATTAAACTTGTCGGTGCCATTTCACTTCTTCCGATCAGAGAAGCTCGTTGGAATGAAGCCAAACATCAAAAACGCTCTTCGGTTGTACAAAATTACCTTGTCTACCTCCAAGCTCGTCAAGCATCAAAAATAGCCGCCCACCGAATGCAAAATTTTGCTCAAAGCTCGCGTGTTGCCAGTCTTAATTCCCAAGCAACCTATAACCCAGAACAAGTTAATCATCTTGCTAACTCTGAATACATTGCAGCCGCAACGGAAATGTTGAATACAAACACCCGCGAACAAATCGCACTGGAAGAATTAGCAGTTTCTGTGGGCTTGTCTCCGCAAGCAATAATTAACATCATCAATAGGCAATAGATATTTTTAGGTTCGGGGATAAAGAGTACATGCTCGCTATTTCCCTGCTTGCCGAAATACTCAATCCACCTCCTGAATAAGTATTTGGAAAATTACCCGTGAATTGTGTCCAAATTTATAGTTCATAATTACTATTAGTATGATTGGCGGACACCAATATTGAGTATCACTGGTAGATACTAAGAATATAACGATTGTGCCACCCCTGATAAATCATGTCCCGCTCGTCTTTAGGTGGAACAAATTCATACACCCGTTCCCGATTATTCCTACTCCCTATCCTCCCAACATAGGTCAACTTTACTCCCAGCTTACTCAGTAGCTTCTGAGCGATCGCGATCGCACTCAACCCCTCCGAAATCGAAACCCCCAGGTAATTCCGAATAATGTGCCGATGCTGCACAGCCAAAGCCTTCAACTGCTGTAACTCCACATCAGAACCGCGAAACATAACCCCCGGTGTGAGAAAGTAACCAATATTGAGACTTTCCAGCAACAAAACCACGCTCATTAACTGTCCACGGTTAAAG
>JANNFJ010000973.1:0-1774 GCA_031379725.1 Calothrix sp. OTE_75_metabat_31 | reverse complement strand
CAAATTTTGACTATCCAAGGGTCGGGTGATTATAACTTATTGGGTCATTCTTTTGAAGGTTTAGTTGCTTATGAAATAGCTCAACAGCTTCTTGCTAATAATCAAAAAATATCTTTTCTTGGTTTGATTGATACTTTAACTCCTCAATTAGAAATCCAAGTTGAAAATATCCCATTTTTGTATAAGATTTTATTACGGATGAAAATACTTTATAAACTACCTTATCAAGATAAAATTAGCTTTTTTAAAGAGCGAATACAGCACAAGATGAGCGAGACATTCAAGCCAGTTATGCCGCTTTTATTAGAATTCACTAATGAATATGTACCCCAAGCTTATCCAGGAAAGATAACTCTCTTTACAGCTAGCTACGAATTTCATACAACCTGCAACCGCAAATTAGGTTGGGATAATTTTGCTGCTGGTGTAGAAGTATGTGAAATTTCTAGTTATCATCGCTCAATATTACTGGAACCAAAAAAGGCTGAGATTATTGCTAAACACTTGAATATCAAATTTATTTAAAATCGGGCTTAACATGAACGCATATCAATCAGAATCACTTTTACCAAATCCAACTCAACCGCTTTGTTGCCAATGGGAAGGTGCTATCCATACAAAATTTCACGAGCAAGCACAATTTTCAGATAATTTAGCGCTAATAGATGCTAAAGTTTCTTGGACTTATAAAGAACTTGAGACTCGCAGCAACCAACTTGCCAACTATTTGATTGCAAATGGTATCCAGTCTCAAGATATCGTTGCCATTTACAGCGATCGCACTGCCTCTTTGGTTTGGGCTATACTAGGTATTCTCAAGGCTGGTGCGGCTTTTGTAATTCTCAATCCAGCTTACCCACCTTCACGTCTCCTTGATTGCTTAAACGTCGCTAAACCCAAAGGTTGGCTGCAGATTAGTACCGCAGGTGAACTTCCCTCTGTCTTATCCGAGTTTGTATTATCTTGCTGCTGTCGCTTAGAGCTTTCCCCGGATTCTGCTCCCTCATTAATAGGTTATGCAAGTAAGAACCCATTGGTGACGGTAAATCCAGATGATTTAGCCTACGTCGCGTTTACATCCGGTTCCACTGGCAAACCGAAGGGGATTTTAGGAACCCACAGACCGCTATCTCATTTTGTGCAGTGGCATTGCCAGACATTTAATTTTACTGAAAAAGACCGATTCAGTATGCTTTCTGGGCTGGCACATGACCCCCTACTGCGCGACATTTTTACTCCATTATGGCTGGGGGCAACTCTATGCATCCCGGAGCAAAAAGATATTGAAACACCTGGTAAATTAGCTGACTGGATGCAGCAAATGCAAATTAGCATCACTCATCTAACTCCAGCAATGGGACAACTTTTAGCTAACACTATAGCAAGTAGATCTATTTTATCTTTACGCTATGCTTTTTTTGCAGGTGATGTTCTTAAAAGGCAAGATGTAGAAATAATTCGTAACTTGGCTCCTTTTGTCACTTGTGTGAATTTCTATGGAGCAACTGAAACACCCCAAGCAATGGGATATTTTATTATCCCCAATTCAAAAGACGATGTTGATATCGAAGCAAATCGGCACATATTACCCTTGGGTAAAGGAATCAACGATGTACAACTACTTATTCTCAACTCGACACAACAGTTAGCAGGAATTGGAGAAGTAGGAGAAATCTATATTCGCACACCTTATTTATCCCAAGGTTACATGAGCGATGATGGACTGACTCAACAAAAATTTATTATCAATCCTTTCACTCGGATAACTGAGGAT
>JANNFJ010000925.1:0-3922 GCA_031379725.1 Calothrix sp. OTE_75_metabat_31 | reverse complement strand
TGGCATAACTAATTGTCGTCGTTTGCGGTGACTCGCTCCATCGAGCATAATCACCGAATAATCCCCAATCAGCGGTCGCAATATCCCGTTCAATTCACCGGGTGAGTTGTAAATTTTGCGGTCACTGGTCAAAATTTCCTGGATTGCTTCGGGATGGTTCACAAATACAAAACTTTTCTTTGAACCAATAATTTTAGTGCCAAATATATCAGGATACTTCAATACCGCATTTTCCATGTATCCTACAGGGTCTGCAACCCATTGGATTCTTTGGAAAATTACAGGTGCTGTTAGCAAATTAGGTGATACTCCGTCGGAACCACTTTGCGGTCGCATTTGATTGTCCATTTTCTTTTTACGCTATAGCAAGCTTATATATTTTAAATTCGAGAACCAAATTCCCATCACACCTCTAATATAACTACTCTCCCCCTCCCCTCTTTTCCCCTTCCTCTGTCTCCCTCTTCATACACCGCAATATTGTGGCAATATTACGAGCATCATCAATCCCCCGGTGATGCGTACCTTGTAACTCAATTCCCAATTTTTCTAATGCACCTGCCATTCCAAAAGTTTTAGAGACACCAAGATATTCGGAAAATTGTTTTTTAATATTAATATGTTCCGAAGCAAAGGGGTAACGAACATTGTGAAATTTACAATCTTGGATAAACTGCCTTTTATCGTAATCTCCCCAAGAGCAAAAAATGTAATTCGGAAATTCTGATATCCAATGCTTAAACTCAGTTATTACTTCTGGAAAACTGGGGGCATTTTCAATATTTTCTTGACGAATAGTTGTTAATTGCGTGCAAAAATCGGTTAAACGTGGATGTCGGACTGGTTTAATAAATTGTTGATACTCTGCATCGATTTCCCAGCTAGTGCGATTGAGCATTACTGCACCAATTTCAATGATTTCCATTTCGTGACGCGCAATACTGCTATCATCCGAGCAAGTGGCTTCTAAATCGACTACCAAAAAGTAAAAATTTCTCTCTTGGTCTTTACCCATTTTCATTTATAACTATTTTAGTAGCTATAGGATTGTAGTACATGTACTACGATATGTCTAATCTTGCATTATTAGCAACAAAATAAGAATTAACAAATATTAGGGTTGATGATAGTCAAGAAGGTTATAGTCCGGGTTTCTTAGAGAAACCCGGATTCTGGTTCAATCGAAAAGGTAAAAACAAATACCACAGACTAGTAGAAACCCAGTTTCTACTGTTGCTTATCCTTTGTAGTGTTGCAAAAAACCTGACTTTTCTGAAGTCAGGGTTTTAGGTATCTGGACACGTTTGTTAATGTATGCTATGAAATACTAATTTTACCCCTTCTTTCTTTCCCTATCGTTTACCGGGGTCGAGAATACTTAGAAGGTGCGAATTAAAATCTGTCACATGGTCGCCTAAAGTACTGAAAAAATCACTATCGATTTTATCAACGATTTGGATTGCGGCGGCGGCTAAATCGTAACCTTCTTGAGTAATTGTTAATGATTTGGCTCTGGTATCTTTTGAGTCAGTTTCGCGTTTGATTAAACCGCGTTGCTCTAAAGCGCGTAAAACTTTAGAAGTCATCATAATATCAGCTTTCGTGTGCGCTGCTAACCTAGCTTGTGTAACCGATTCTTGGCTTTCACGCAGCCAAATTATGCCTGCTAGCAACACAAATTGGACGTGGGTTAATCCTAATGTACTGAGTCCAGAATTCATTTTTCGCTGCCACAGATTAGACACTTGCCACAGTAAAAATCCTGGGCTGTCATCTGGAGTTTCAAACTGGAATACCTGGTTTTTTTGTGGCGAGTTCAACGGATACTACCTCGATTTTGTCTGAATTTGGCAACATTTGGCTACTAATTAATTCAAAGTCGAGCTGCTATATTTTTATAACGCTAAACCGGAATATGTAGCCCTAGTTGTGCTTATTCTTTGTAAAACGCAAAATTGGAATTAAAGGTGTTATCGTTACTTGACTACAAACCAAAAATTCAATATTTCGGGCAAATGGAATGAAAGCATCATCCATATCATAAGCATAAACTGATTCGCCTACAATTCGACCCATTTTAGTGAATGCTCCACATTTTTTCACCCCCAAATTTATGTTTGGGTGAGTAATCAATTACCCAGTCATTAATTATTACATCCTTTAATCAAGCGGCTTTACCGTGACATGCTTGCATGAAATTACTATTTATTACTTTATCTACGTGGTCTTTTGATGCCACAACAATCCAGTATTTTCTGGTGCCAGGTTGGATAATGATATCGCAGTATAGACACCATGCATACAATATGCTTGATTATTAAATATAGTGATTTAGGTTTGTAAAATTTCAACCGTTGAAAGGCTTAACCCAACTGCGTTGAATCGCTCTATCGAGGACAAATGCAGTTACTCCAAAGTACAAAATACTTTCACCTGCAAGGACGAGGAAGGGAAAAAGATTGTTTGTGTAAATACCCATCTCGATTTGAGTTAAACCTCTTATTAAGCTAAATGCCATGACTCCCCCTGCTTTGAGTTGTAGGTTATTATCGGTACGGATGATGTAACGATAAGTGACACCAAATAGAAACCCACAGAAAGAGGCGATTCCCCCACTGATGAAAAAGCGGTAATCGTGGATATCAAGCAGTAAAGGATTCGGTAGCCCAAAGTACTGCGCTAGCAGCAAGTTATTGATGAGAGTAGTAGTCACGAACAGAGCAAAAATACTCAATCCTCCCAGCGTCGCTGCCTTTACAGACTCTACTCGTTCCGCCATCATATCCATATTGTTATTTGTCATTGGTCAGTTGTCAATTGTCAGTGGTCAATTGTCAGTGGTCAGTTGTCAGTGGTCAGTTGTCAGTGGTCAATTGTCAGTGGCCGTTGGCCATTTGCTATTAGTTATGTGTCATTAGTTATTGGTCAAAATTCCTTCGCAGCTACCACGCTACCACCAACTACTGACCACTAACTACTGACTACCAACCACCAACTACTGACTACTAACTACTGACTACCAACCACTGACGACTGACTACTGACCACTAACTACTGACAATTGACCACTAACCACTGACCACTGACCAATTCCATTCAAAGTTATGATAAATATGAGAGTTGTTTTGTAAATAAATTTAAAAGTACCGCTATGGCAATTTTGACATTAGGTTGGGTTTCGCTGTTAGTTGTCTTTACTTGGTCGGTTGCGATGGTCGTTTGGGGTCGAAACGGACTGTAAGGATGTGGAAAGTTCATTGCAGAATGTTTTGGCAATAGTTGGCTTAGTCCTACTAGTTGCAGTAACTGGTGGTGTTGTCTATCTAACGCTAGCAGGCTGGCGTGACAAAAGGCGGCAAGAGCAAGAAAAGCTCGAAATCCGACGCAGTACCCCCAAGCGTAAATAACGATTCAAGCAGATTATTTGTAAGGGTACGGCAATGCTGTACCCTTATGAATTTCAATGATTTTAAAAAATACAATAATTTCAGCAATAATACTTAGTTAAATATTTTTTTTATAATTAGAATCATCGGCATTGTATAGTTTTCAAGCTTTTAGACTAATAATTTTATTCATAGACAAGTTTTTAATAGTACCTGTTAATTTCCGGGCAATACGGGGAACTCTGAAGTAAAGAAGGGTCTTTATCGTAAGTTGAAGCTGCAATGGAAATAAATAAAGCCGAAGCCTTGGCATCAAGCCAAGCAGCTGATAATAACAGGTGTGTTCCGGGTGATATTCAGACTGCCACCGAGTCTCATGGGGAACAGCTCAAAGCGCTGACAAGGGTAATTGCCCGAATTCGTGAATCACTTGATTTGGAAACAATTTTCAAAACCACGGTAACGGAATTACGCCAATTATTATATTGCGATCGCGTGGCAGTATTGCGGTTCTATCCAGAATTAAATTGGCAGAG
>JANNFJ010000905.1:0-5114 GCA_031379725.1 Calothrix sp. OTE_75_metabat_31 | reverse complement strand
GAGTAAAAAGCCACTTTTTTATGTTGATTTTTGGCTTTGGAGATGGGTATTTGCTTCACAATATTAAAGATAATCATTATATTTAAATTTCTAATAAATAATGGTTATCAATAAAGCGTTACCCAATATATAAAATTATCGCGCTATTATGATAATGATTCTAATTATGATTTACTTTTATGGAAACGATAGCGCTATTACCCAATAAAATCAACCTAGCAATTATTGGGGGAGGTCCTCACGCTCTCACGTTAGTCACCCATTTACTGCAAAAACGTCCGAAAATACGCTCTAGGTTTGTAGTATTTGACAAGGGTGGAAAATGGATGAGTCGCTGGGAACAGCAATTTGCAGCTTTTAATATACCTCACTTACGCTCTCCTGCTGTCCATCATCCCGATCCGAATCGTTTTGCCTTACGAAAGTTTGCCGAATCTCGTTCGAGTGAACTATTTCCTCCCTACGATTTGCCCGGAACAAAGTTATTTCAAGATTTGTGTGAGGATGTAATTTCCCGATGGGATTTAGAAGACCGAGTTATTCCCCTTGCTGTAACTCGAATTGAACCTGTTAATAATCACTTTCGCTTGTGGTTTGATGATGGGCAATCCACCATAGCAAGACGGGTGGTTTTAGCGACTGGTAACGCTAACTTACAAATACCTAATTGGGTGCAAATTGAATCGGAGTATCCCCAAGATAAACTCTGCCACTCCTCCAAAGTTGATTTACGCTCTTTACAACAGCTTGCAGGGGAAAAAGTATTGATAGTAGGTGGTGGTTTGACGAGCGGACATTTAGCAGTAGGTGCAATATCGAAGGGGGCAAAAGTCAATTTGATGATACGCAGGCAATTGCAAGAAAAGCTATTTGATGCCGAACCGGGTTGGTTGGGGCCAAAATATCTCAAAGGTTTTTTTGCCGAATCCGACTTAGAAAAACGCTTTGCCATGATTCAACAGGCACGTAACGGTGGTTCGGTAACTCCAGCAATGGGTATACAATTGCGACGAGAGGTACGTAATGGCAATCTCACCATTGACGAGAATTGCCAAGTGGTGAAGGTTGAGTGGTTGGGAAATAGTTGGTTAGTGCAATGCAGCGATGGGAATGTCTATGAGTTCAACCGAATTTGGCTATCTACAGGTACTAAGTTCGACGTGACAACCGAACCATTATTAAAGTCCGTCTTAGCAGCTTATCCAATTCCGGTAGTGAACGGTTTACCAGCATTAGATACATGCCTGCGTTGGCAAGGTTGCGAATTATTTATTATGGGTGGGTTAGCTGCCTTGCAAATCGGGCCAACTGCACGGAATCTATCGGGTGCTTTGATGGCTTGTGAAAAGATTGTTCCAGCGATTGTAAAGCCGAGTTTTGTGCCGATGGAAACTAGTACAGCATGGCGCAAGTAACCATACCATTTTTATGTAGTGCGTACCCCTGCGGGGAAGCAAGCAACGCGCAGCGTGCCCGCAGGGCTTGCATCTTGCTCGCGTCTCTATGCGAGCTACTAGAAACATATCGTAACATCAAAACTTACTCCAGGGGCTTGACGAGAGGCAGAGTCTCTCAAAATTCATTCCCACCGCAGAGCCAGGGAACGAGACTATACAGAGCTTTAGACTTAACAAGCGTGCTATTCCTCTAATTATTCTTCCTCTGTGTTCTCTGTGTCCTCCGTGGTTATTTTACTTGGCTGCAACTTCTCGTAATTATTTTGAAAATATTGAGTGAATTTCCTTTCTTTCAAAGCTAAAAAAATTCACTATAATTCCAGCAAATCAAGCTTACAAAGATGAAATTGCACAAACTTGTAAACCAACGGGAGTATCGATAATCAAAGCTTCTACATCAAATACTTGATTGATAGCTGTGGGGGTCAAAACTTCTTTGGGTGTACCAATACCCCATAGATTACCTTGCTTAAACAAAGCAATCCGGTTACTATACCTTGCAGCTAAATTTAATTCGTGTAAAACAGTCACAATCGTTAAATGTTGCTGTATATTTAATTCTTTGAGTAATTCTAAAAGTTGCAATTGATAATTAATATCTAAATAAGTTGTGGGTTCATCCAGTAATAAAACTTTTGGCTCCTGTGCCAGTGCTAAAGCTAAAAAAGCGCGTTGTCTTTCTCCTCCAGAAAGATTCTCAACTGCTCTTTCTTCATAATCTTCTAACTGCGTTTTTTGGATAGCAATATTTACTTTTTCTGCATCTTCTGAGCTTAATTCCCATTGCCACCAAGGTTGATGTGGGGTGCGTCCTAAACTGACTAATTGACGAACTGTTAAACCAGTTGGAACTGTTTGCTGTTGAGGTAATAAAGCTAGTTGTTGCGCTACTAAATTAGCGGGTTGTGTATGAATAACTTTGCCATCGAGTAAGACTGCACCATTTTGGGGGGAAAGAATGCGGCTGAGTAATTTTAAAAATGTCGATTTTCCCGAACCGTTTGCACCAACTAAACTTAGCCATTCTCCCGTTTGTAAATTGAGGTTAACATCTTTAACAATAGGTTTTGTATTGTAACCACCAGTTAAATTTTGAATTTCTAGAGGCATAATTTTTAGTTCTTGTGTTAGGAATACTTAGGAATTAGATGTCACTGAACCGACTGGTAGCTCAACAGAACCAAGTCTTCCGAGTAAATCGGCAAATACGTTGCCGCTGTTTCAAAGATTTTTAAATATAACCGTATGTCATAGATTGACAAATTCATCTATTGTATTTCATTATGGATAATAAGTAAAAATTAATACTAATTTTCGCAGGCGATCGCTTGACATAAGTTTTTATTGTTAGCTACTCTACTAATCAGTAAAAACCATTCTCACTAAATCTATTATATATGAATTATGTTCGCTGAGAAATACCTGTAAAGGTTGCAAAACGGGCTAATACATGAGCGCGTAGGTTTCTTTCCTTTGGTGGAGGACTAATTGCCGCATTTTTTACAAACATCCTGACAAATATGCCTTTTACAGCTTTTTAAAGTATCTTAGTGGGCATTACACAAGTGTAAAGACACGCTCCCCGTAAGGGTTCAGTGTAGGGTAATTTTACATCTCTACATTATTTTATTTGAGAAAATCAAATACAACCATTGACAAACTGAGTCAAGAGAATGATAATCACTGACAATTGAGTCTGTAAATATCAATACTGTAGTAATTTTGGGCGCTTACTAATGGTGCATGTCATTGATTTTGTCCAGTCAAGAGGCCTAGATCCCCGACTTCTTGGAGGATACTGTTGGCGAATGGTAGGTCTGACCCCTCATTTTACCAAAAAACTCTCGTAGGGGCGCTCTTTACCCCGCCCCTACAGTCTCATCGAATAACGCGAAATCATTATGCTAGGGGAATTACCCTTGATTCGCCAATGGCATCCGCAGGAGTTGTCGGGTATCTAGTAACCCCACAAAATTAATAACACAGAGTACTAAGTATTGAATGAGGAGAAAAATGAATATTTTCGATTTTTGGAATAGGATATTCGAGCTTGCTTTGGAAGAATTGAGAGATTTTATCAATATATATTGTAAAAATAGTAGGAGTAAATGTAATATTTCTACATTAATAGTTCAGTATATGTGTGCTATCGTGCAACAACATACTGGTTCTAGTGGAAATCAACCATCAGAATTAACGGGGAAAGTTTGGTGTAAATCCAGCGCTGTCCCGCAGCTGTAATGAGGCAAATTTTTTCTTCTTATCTTTGTCCCTAAGTCAGAATGCCCGTCAGTAGTCACAAAAAAACAATTATCTGCGAGGTACAGGTGAGAAATATTTTCTTTAATTCCCAATGGGGAATCAAGCTTGCTTTGTCTGGTTTAACTGCAATGGGGATATTGTACGGTAGTTACAGTGCTACAGCAGCAGAAGTTCCTCTAATATCCTTTTCCAAGAATGAAGGCACAGCAAAAGATTTAGAACCAGTTACAGAAGTAATATCTGAAAATACTCCTTTCTTAGTAGATAAAACAGCAGATATTGCTCAAAAGCCTACATCTACAGAAGAGAAAGAACCCGATATTGAGTTAACAGTAATTGAAAAGTTATTAAACGAACCTGTGTATTCACCATTCCGTCGTGAGGGGACAGTCAAAGACTCGACTCGTCCCATCTACGTCATTACTGGTGAAGAGATGGAAGCGCAGGGTACTAGAACTGTTAGAGAAGCACTCAAATTTGTCACTGGAATCTTAGGCGATGGAACTGTAGGGACAGAACCGAATGCATTAAGCGGTCAATTTATTCGTGGTTCTAATACTAATCAAGTGCTGATATTACTTGATGGTAGACCAGTCAATAACTTAGGTAGCGGTGGTTTTGACTTGTCGGAATTCACCACTAATAATATTGAAAGAGTTGAGGTGTTACCTGGAGGTGGTTCGACACTGTATGGTTCAGATGCCATCGGTGGAGTCATCAACATCATTACCCGTCGTCCCACAGATAAAATCACAACCGAAGCAAAGGTGAATATTGGTGCCTATGGATTGAACCAGCAGACTATTCAAAGTAGTGGAAAAACCGGGAATATTGGTTGGGTAGTTGGATATAATCGCACTCAATCTCAATACAACTATCCTTTCTCAATTCCCGAAGCTAACTTTAGAGGAACGCGGAAAAATAACGACTCTCTCTACAATAACTTTAACGTTAAACTTGATGCAAATTTAGGTAAACGTAATACTCTGACTTTTTCCACACAATACTTAGGCAAAGACCAAGGAGTTCCTGGAGGAGTCCCTGTACTTATACCACAATTTGGTCAAGGTTCTGGTAACGTTCTGACTGATAAGAACCGCAAATATACAGACCAAGTTTTAAACGATTTGAGTTGGAATTCTAAGCTGGGAAATGGTAATGATTCGCTACTCACAGCAAGATTTTACACTGATTTTATCAACACCCGCTTTGACTCCAATTCCATAACTACCCCACCTCAATTCAACAGAAGATTTGAGACAAGACAGAGTTCTTATGGTTTTCAAGGTACTCATAGCTGGCAATTTAGCAAAAACCAAAGCATAGTCTATGGTTTTGACTATCGGAATGTAAACGTCGTTAGTAATGCAGTTAGGTTTGCCACGGGTCTTAAAA
>JANNFJ010000883.1:0-2067 GCA_031379725.1 Calothrix sp. OTE_75_metabat_31 | reverse complement strand
AGGTAAAATTACTCTTTTTCGTAAAATAGCAGGAGAAAAAATTATAATTGTAGTTGCGATCGCATAATTTTTATTTGCTTGTGTTCATAATCAATTTAGGTGTACTTTCTACCCATTTTTGCCGAATAAATGACGGTTTTCACCACCACATAAATTGATTAGATTTATTTACACTAGGAGATGTGAGTAAAAGCTAAATAAATACGTATAACTCATTTTGCACAGCTTATTTTATGTATAGCAATTTACATTAAATAACTTTGCAATCATTCTTTAGTTGAATATAGAATCGAGATTATTCAGATGAATACTTTAAATGTAAATAACACTGCTATGACTTTTGAAGAACAAAGCGCACCAATTGAACAAATCATTCAAGAATCACTGCTTGAAGCTCGTGCAACTTGCAGCGAACACGGAAACCAATCACAAGAATGTGCAGTAGCTTGGGATATTGTTGAAGAATTACAAGCTGAAAAATCACACAGAAAACAAGAAGTCAAAATTCAGACTTCATTAGACTATCACTGTTTATTACACCCCGAAGCAGACGAATGTCGCATCTACGACGTTTAGAAAATTCGTTAGTGTGAGGGTCAAAATTTTTGATATCAAATCCAGATTATAACCCTTACGATATACCATGCATTAATAACAACTTTAATTGCGAGTAGATGTAAAGTTAATGTCATTTATTTAACAACTCGTAGGGATAAAAATCCCGGTTTCTTTAAGAGACCGGGATTTTTTTAAGACGATTGATATAGACGAAGTTTTGAGTCATATGATAATAGGACTTACGCAAAAACTCTCCCAAACCCTCTTAACTCTGTGCCCTCTGCGCCTCTGTGGTTTATTATTCTGTGTTCTTTGCGTAAGTCCTAGATTAATTTTGACCTTTTCAAGAGGTCTAGAATCCGGGTTTCTCGAAGAAACCCGGATTCTGGTCTTCTCAACTAGTCAAAATTAATCACACAGACCACTAGTACCGTTTTGATATAATCTAAGCATTTTTACTTACGTATGAAAACGTAATTATTGTAATATTACTTATATCTTTTAGAGAAGATAGGGAAGTATCAAGTTTTTGCCCCTAGCATCGATTAATTAATTGCTCTGAATACTTATGTATGTGGCACAATGTGTTGTGATTCTAAAAACGATGAGTTAGGATACCTTTTTGCCTGACCCTTGTATCTTTTGCTGTAGTTTTATATAGAGAAAAAAAATTTAAGTAACTATAACTATTTATGGAGCAAGATTTAACACAGCAGTGGTTGACAGAAATTCAAACACTCAAGCAGCAACTTGCTGATGCAGAACGCGATCGCAATTGTGCCTGGGAAAGTGCAGAAAAATGGCGTAAGCTTTATAACACTGAAGCCGAACAGCGTCGGTCTGATGCTCTATTATCCCAACAAGCGATCGCATCACTCAAAACTGAACTCCAAAAAATCAAGGGAATCGATGAAACCAAACTCCCTGATGCCGATACCAATACAAATATCAAAGACGAAATTGCTGTAATCGAGTCTGTCCAAGAATTACAAACCAAATTAGTTGCAGCGACAAAAGAACGCGATCGCTTAATAAATGCTCTCAAATCGGAGCAAGACAATCATTCCCAAACCCGTCAAAGCCTTACTACTGCCCTTGGTGACGCTATCGATAGTCTGACAAAAGAACGAGCAGCAAAATGAGGGAGTAAGGTAGTGCGAGCAAGATGCTCGCACTACCCTACTCCCCTTCTAAAACCCCATTGCTTGTGCAACTGCTTTCATATCCGGGGCAATTCCTTGCTTAAACTGACTGTTGCTGTGCTTGATTGCGGTATCGGGGTCTTTTAAACCATTGCCCGTTAACACGCATACAACTATCGCACCTGTAGGAATCTGGTCTTTAACTTTCAACATCCCGGCAACCGATGCAGCAGAGGCAGGTTCGCAAAAAATTCCTTCTGTGGATGCCAATAACCGATACGCTTCGAGAATTTCGGCATCTGTCACCGAATTAAACTCACCCATACTCGCGGATTTGGCAGCCACAGCTTTATCCCAAGAAGCGGGG